>NZ_DVEA01000058.1:0-29450 GCF_015295965.1 Thermoleptolyngbya sp. M55_K2018_002 | reverse complement strand
CACGTTTACCGGCACGGAACCCTGTCAAGCCACCGTTACGATTCAAAATAAGACGGTACAGGTGCAGTCAGGTCTGGTGGGAAATGCCAATCTTTCGGTCATTGCTGATAGTAAGACCTGGCTCAGATTCATTGCAAAAGAGCAAAATCTAATCTGGGCGCTGCTGCTCCGAAAAATTCGCATCCAGGGTTCGCCTCGCCTGCTCCAGGCATTTGGAAAATGCTTTCCCACATAATCTGCCCAAGTTTTGCGAGATGCTTCAGGGCGATCGCCAAAAGTCTTGATGCACCTGCATGATTTCAGCTTCCAGCGCATCGAACGGGCCCCACACGCGGATGGGCTTTTGGCCAGCGGCAAACACCTGGCGACAGGGCAGGCTCAGCGTCGGGTTTTGCGCGTCGCTGCCCGTCAGCGCCAGCAGGCTGGTTTCGGCAATGCCATAGACCAAGCGCCCAATGTTGCCCCAGTACTGGGTTCCCGCACACATAACGCAGGGTTCGGCGGTGGTGTAAAGCGTGCAGTTCCACAGATACTCTGGGCTGAAATTAGTGCTGGCAACCCGCACCAGCACCGACTCGGCGTGGTTCACTGGGTTGACATTGCCCTGCTCCAGCAGCACGGTTTCGTGATCCGGCGCGACCAGAATTGCCCCGAAGGGATGATGCCCAAAGCCCCTAGCGCGGAGGGCGATCGCATTGGCCCGCCGCAGATGATGCAGCATTTGCGCTGTCGTGGGGTCTGGATGGTCGAAGGTGTAAGGCATAAGGCATACGTCTTTCTCAAAATTCGCGCTTACACCACACTCAGCGCGACTCCGCAAAATTAAGCTCGCCCATGACCGACTATATCCCGGCTTCGCCCCGCCAATTTGTCACCCAGCGAGCATCCGAAGCCAGGGAGTATTGCTTAATCCATCAGACTGTACTCTATCTATCGCCATGAGGTTGACCCGAATGTTGCTTGACGAGGATTCCGCTTGCACTGGCTTGCCCACCGGCCCGGGCGCTCAGAAAAACTTGCGGCAAAGCTGGCGATCGCCCTCGTTCAGGGTCGGATGGGTTTTAAAGTAATCCCGCAGCCAGTTGCAGCCATAGCGCATCAAATCCAGATCCAGCAGAGAATCCATATTCCAGATAATGGCTACCCGGTCTTCGCCCCCCGATACCACCGTCTTTCCATCGGGGCTAAAGGCAATCGATCGCACGCCCGAATTGTGCCCTTGCAGATTAACCAAGCGCCCGGTGGTGCGGTTCCACACGGTCACGGTGTTGTCCATGTTGCCGACTGCGACCTGCTGACCGTCTGGACTGATGGCTACCCGCGACAGGCCCAGCCCGTCTACCTCAACTGCTTCTAGTAGTTCTCCCGTGCGGCTCCATCGCCTAATTGTGCGATCGCGCCCCGTAGACACCAGCCAAGTTCCATCTGGGCTAAACGCCACCCCCCACACGGCCCCCATATGGTCTGCCAGGGTTAGCCGCGGTTCTGGGGATAGCCGTCCATCCAGTTCCAGACCCCACACTTTAACCGTGCGGTCAATAGCCGCGGTCGCCACCTGCTGACCATCGGGGCTAAAGGCCACGCTCCAGATCCGCGATGCCGGATGCACCAGAATCGATTGGTGTGGTGCAAATGAACCGTCTGCCCTGCGCGTCCAGAGCCGCAGGGCCCCGTCGTCTCCTACGGAGGCAATGTGTCGTCCGTCGGGGCTATACTGCACGCTCATAATGGAAGCCGTGTGGCCTGAAAGCGCTGTTGTAGTGCGGCTTTGTAGGTCAAGCAAGTAAAGGTCTGTGTCTGCACTACCCAGGGCCAGGGTTTTGCCATCTGGGGCAAATGCGCCGGAGTTGAGACGTTCTGGCAAACTGAATCGATTGACTAGTTCTCCATCCGATCGCCAGAGGTGAACCTGCGTTCCAGAGATGGTCGCCAATAGCAGTGGCTCTCCGGGTGATTGAGGCCTATAGGCGACTTGATTAACAACTTCTGGTAGCCCAATCAGGGGGATCGAGAACGACGACGGTTTCCACAGCTTGACTTGTCCATCTTCTGATGCAGAAGCAATAGTCTGGTTGTCCGCTGCGATCGCCACACTCCGAACAACTGCCCGATGGCCTTGAAACGTTCTCAACGGGGTTCCGTTGCTCCGCCAGAGCTTGACTGTGCGGTCGGCGCTGGCGGAGGCGAGGGTTCTGCCGTCGGCGCTAAAGCGAACCTGCAACACTTCGGCGTTATGACCTTCCAGGGTTTTAGAGAGGCGACCGGCCCGGCTCCAAAACCGGATTTGACTATCCCCACTGCCCGTGGCAATCACTTGCCCATTCGGGCTGTAGGCAACGCTCCACACAGGCGTATCGCTGACCTGGATAGACCGGATCAACGTGCCATCCACTGTCCAGAAAGTCAGTTTTCCGTCGGTGCTGCCTGATGCAATTTGCTGCCCATCGGGGCTAAACACGGCCTGCCAGGTGGCCGCATCGTAGCCCGTCAGGGTGCGAACCAGGCTGCCGTCGGCAACGCGCCAGAGCTTGAGCGTGCGATCGCCACTGGCAGACACCAAAAAGCGACTATCCGGGCTAAACGTGACGTTCCACACCGGGGCCGTATGCCCTTTCAGCGTCAAGCTAACCGTGCCATCCAGAGTCCACAATTGCACCATGCCGTCTACATTCGCCGCTGCCACAAACTGGCTATTGGGGCTGATGTGGATACCGTGGGGCGTGGCGCTGGTAGACAGGGTGCGAACCAGGGTTCCGTCGGGCTTCCAGAGCTTGACCGTGCGATCGGTGCCCCCCGATGCAATCCACTTGCCATCGGCACTCTGGTCTACCGCCAGGACTCCCCCCTGATGACCAACCAGGCGATTCGTTTCATCTGCACCCTGAACCGCTTGCGCCAAAACCTTGTCAGTTTTCGCATCCAGATCTTGGCGCAGGGTGGGGTCGAGGAATAGCAGCGATTGAAATTTGTGACGCGCCTGCATCGCCTGGAACAGTGCATCGAGCCGCTGGTGTGAGGCGTAGTTACCCCTGGAAGCAGCAGCGATCGCCCGCACCTCGCTCACCGCCGACCGCTGATAGGCACTCAGCGCCGCCAAGCCAGACATCACCGCAGCGCCCAGCGCAATGCCCATGCCCAACAATAGCCGCCGCTGGCTGCGAGAACTCTGGCGCTCTAGCTCTAGCCGTGTCTCGACTTCATGCAGCCGTTCTGCTTCAAGCTGCTGCTGCATGATGCGCCGATCTAGCCCCTGGCTGGCTGCCAAAAACTGATAATCCAAATCGCTCAGGCTTTTGCCCCGGGCCCATTCGGCTGCCGCCTGGAGCGCTTGCCCCCGCAGCAGCCGCGATTCGTCCTGAAAGCCAGAATCCACCCAGGCATTGAGCGATTGGGCATAGGGGCGCAGCCGATCCAACTGCGTGTTGACCCAGGCTTCATCAAACACGGCCCTGTAAATGCGGTTTTTGACGCGCAGGATGCCGTTGTGTTTTTCCAACAGGCCAGACAGGAGGAGGTGGGTTTGTTCGGGAGAGTCGGGTAGGATTTGGATTTTAGGTTTTGGATGGGTGGCGGTGGATGGTTCCCATCGGGAGTCTGCAAAAGGTGGAGGCGCTAGAAACTCCATGTCGGCAGTCTCTTGCTGCAAGATTTGCTGATAGAGGCCCAGGAGGCGACTGGCAGTTTGTTCGTTAAACAAAAGGCGATCGCGGATCGTCTTCAGATGTTCTGGCTCGTCTTGCGATTCCCAGTGCTGGAGAATGCGCGATCGCACCAGTTGATCAATCCACAGCGCTTCAGTGCCCGGTGGCAGCACGAGCTTGCCCGATGGAGCCTCCAGCGCAGTCTGCACCACCAGATGGCAGAGCTTTTGGGTCAGAAACGGCTGTCCGTTGGTCCAATCCAGAATCGCCCGCACCACAGCAGACGGCTGGCTGACAATCCCCACCAGCCCTTCGATTAGCGGGTCAACTTCATCTGGCTGAAACCCAAATAGCTCGATCGCCGTGCCAATGTTGAACGGGGTTCGACGCTTGTCGTCAATCAGGTCAGAGGGCGTGGCTACGCCAAACAGCGCGAAGCTCAACTGCTGAAACAGCGGATTGTGCGATCGTTGATTATAGCAATGCCGAATCCAGGCAAAGAAATCGCTCACGCCGAAGGGCAGACTCAGCAGGCCGTCGATTTCATCAATCAGAACTACAATGGGCTGCTGCCCCGACCGAAACGCCAGGGCATCTTCCACAAACTGATGCAACTGTTGCACAGGCGAGAGGTCGGCATGGTCATCCCGCCACTGCTTCAAGCTAAGCTGGCCATCCAGACCTACGCCGTGGTGCAGGGTCGTGATAATGCCGCGATACCACTGGAGCGGTGTCAGGTTTTCGCTGCCTAGTTGCGTAATGTCGAGATAGATGCAGAGATAGCCCGCTTTTTGAAGACGAGCGCTGGTGCGCTGGAGCAGCGACGACTTGCCCATCTGCCGCGAATTCAGCACATAGCAAAACTCGCCCCGACCCAGCGCTTGATAGAGATGCTCATCGGCCTGGCGAACTACATACGTTGGGTCGCTGGCGCGGAGGCTGCCGCCGACCTGATATCTCATGGCAAGGGCGACTCCGATAGAAACTGCTGCCGGAAGTAGTGGTGATACAACCGACAGCGCGACAGCACACGATTCCCGCAGGGATCGCTCCGCGAATCGCCCTCATAGCGCAGCAAGCCCCGACTTTCTAGCCGATAGGCATGGAGTGGGTCTAGCAGCACGCTCTGAGGCGGATCTGGCAGCACGACTGCCCGAAGCGCCGCCAGCAGGTCTGGATATTGTTGCATCGTCACCCAGTGTCGCCACAGGTATGGACGAAAAATGCCGCCCGTGGCGATCGCCCCTTGCACCAACTGCGGCAGCGACAGTCCATAGATGCAAATGTGATAGAGTGCCATCCGCACCAGCGCCGGATGCCCCCCGATCAGGTCAATCAATTGCTCCACCTCATCCATGCCCCAGGGCAGCCCGTGCCGCTGCGCCAAATCTAGCACCTGCTCAGCCGAGAACTCCGGCAGCCGCAGCGGTAAGCCAATATTAAAGGGCGACTGATTGATATCCAGCGCTACATACTCTTCTGTAGAATAGACCACCACTAGGCGCAGTTTTCGCAGCGCCGTATCTCGCCGCGACTCCTCATACCACGAGCGCAGCAGCGGAAAAAAGTCCTGGGCAAAGGCCGTATGCTCAAAAAATCGATCGACCTCGTTCAGCACTAGCACAACGGGCGCGTCGAGTTGCTTGAGTAGATAGGTTTTCAAATAAAAGCTACAGCTGAGCTTGCTGCCAATGTCTTCATCCCAATAGTCCTCCAGGTCTGGCGGAATATGAAGCGCCTGCGCCAGCCGCAGACAAAAGCTCCGCAAGAACTTGTTGAGATCATTCAGCAGCGACGAGTCAAACTGATTGCAATCCAGCGTCACCGTGCGATAGCCCTGCGCTTCGGCTACCGTCAGCAGGCGCAGAGTCAGCGAGGTCTTGCCCATGCCGCGTGAGGCACGAATGCGAACAACGCAACCGGGCTGGGAAATTTCCTGATAGGCCAGCGCCTCGATGGGCGGGCGATCGACGTAAAAGGGTGAGTCGAGCGGCACGGGCCCGTCGGGATAGGGCTGCGCCCCCGGTGGCAGTGGGGTTTGAGCTGCCGTTGGGCTTGTTTCGAGGCTGTTGACTGTAGAAGAGGCGGGCGAAGAATCGGGCGCACTGGGCAAATTCTGGGGAACTGGTCTGGTTTCGGCTCCGCAAGAGGGAGTGGCGCTGAGATGATTCGGCTCATTGACGGTGGCTTCAGGTTCCGCCAAATCGCCGACGACAACGTAATCCCCAGACTGCAAATCTAAATTAAAGCTACTAAAGCAGAGGTGCAGCGTTCTCCGATCGAGTCCGGAGTTGAGGGACCAGAGGCGGCTGAGGGTTTTCGTAGATACCCGAATCCGATCGCCCAGATCTTCTAATGTAAAGCGTTCACCATTATTTTCTGCGATTTCTACAGCGGCGATCGCCGCTTGCAACCGCTTCAGCCCTGTATGGGTCAGCACTACTCCTCGCCGTCGTTTCATTTTCGACTGCTTCGCTGCACCTGATTTTGATATACGTGATATCGTCGCCCGATCTGCGTCCGTTGTCGCCATAGCCCCTTTTATTCCGCCAATCCCAATGATAGACATGCGGAGCAAGCGACCTGCCGTACACTACCGCCAGAGATCCGCTTTCTAAATTCAGGTTTAACGCAGGCGATCGCCCGCTTCGTTGACCCATTAGGCCAGTTTTTTGGCCGCTCAGCCCTAATACCCATTCATCTTACCCGCAAATCTTCTGTAAAAACTTTAGAGAAATCCCCGATAAGTTTCCTAACTGTCTCTACTATGCAACACCTCCCTTTACAACAGAAGTCCAGCACAGACATCCGGCTATGAAATTAGATTTCTATCATTGCAAGCGATATCCGATGCTATTTCAGAAGGGTACCTCGAAAAATTCAGATTCTCTTGAGAATGGCTGCGAGAAAACGAGGGTTTCAGGCTACTGAAATTCTCAATAAGGCAATTAATCGAGGTTCCCAGAAAAGATAGCTTTCGGAAAAGATAGCTCGGTTTCCCTGTTTTTGCTGAGGCAGGCTTCCGGCCATTAAGCGCTTAGTAAATAGGTTTGTAGGCAAGCTCTCATCTCACAGCCCCCAGGAATCGAGGCAACTCCGTACGGGCAAAACAACGGTGAGTAAATTTGTAACATCCTTGTTGTACGGACTGCATTTTGGACTTTCTTCTGTAAAACCTCGCACCCGTTTGGGCATCCCCTTGGAATTGTGGGTATCCTAATTTTAACGAGAATCTTCGAAATATAGCCTTATTTGATATTTTCAAGCCATTTTCGACATTTCAGAAACTCTGTCAACCTCCTAAAGGGTGACTATTTTTACCAAACTCCTTATCTTTACATCCCTTATCTCTAAATCTGTGTTTGTTGCTCGATTTGCCCTTTAAGCTGTTTTCTCCGACTGGCGGTTTCTCCCTAGACTGAGTTCAGTGCGTTTCTTGTTTGTTTGCGGTTTGGTAGCAAAATGTTTAATCCATTGAAGGGTCTTCTATCGTCTGAGCAGTATATCCCCCACGGGCATTGCTATCTCTGGCAAACCCCGCTGGTTAGCTTGCATGTGGTCAGCGATGCTCTGGTGGCGATCGCCTATTTCTCCATTCCAGCAATCCTGATTTACTTCGTCCGCAAGCGCGAAGACTTGCCCTTTCCCAGGGTGTTTTTCCTCTTCAGCGCGTTTATCGTGCTGTGTGGCATTGGGCACCTGTTCGACATTTGGACGCTGTGGCATCCAGACTACTGGCTTTCGGGGTTGGAGCGGGCGCTAACTGCATTTGTCTCCTGTTACACCGCGATTCAGCTTGTGGAACTGGTGCCGCAGTTTTTATCCCTCAAAAGCCCTGAGCAGCTAGAGCGGCTAAACCGTCAGCTTGCCGCCGAAGTGGAGCAGCGCAAACAGGCAGAGTCTTTGCTGGAGGTGCGGGTGCAGGAGCGCACCAGCGAACTGCTGAAAACCAACGAGGCAATGCGTCAGGAGATCGAGGAGCGCACCATTGCCGAGCGCAAGCTACAGCAGTCGTTTGAGCGGGAACAGGCGATCGCCCGCGTGGTGCAGCGGATGCGCCAGAGCCTCAGCCTTAGCCATATTTTTGAAACGACCACCCACGAACTGCGGCAAACCCTGGCGTGCGATCGCACCCTAATTTATCGATTCAACCCAGACTGGAGCGGCGCAGTGGTTGCCGAATCGGTCGCCGACGGCTGGAGCAAAATTGTCGTGCCGCCGGAATCTGCTTCCCAGGCTTCCCAAAACGAGTCTCATGCATCTCGTCCACAGGGCACAGCGGGTCAGCAGGCTGACCCTGACAGACTGATCGACCAGTCGGGCTGCACAGTCAGGCAGTTTGATGGCACAGAAACCCTGATCCAGGACACCTATCTGCAAAACACCGGCGGCGGCATCTATCGGCAAAAGACCAGCGCATACTGCTGCGTTCCCGATATCTACACGGCGGGCTTTTCACCCTGCTATATCAATGTTTTAGAAACCTTGCAGGCCCGCGCCTACACCATCGTTCCCATCTTTTGCCACAATCAGCTTTGGGGTCTGCTTGCCGCCTATCAAAACAGCGCTCCGCGCCAGTGGCAAGACAGCGAAGTCCAGATGATTCTGCAAATTGGCAGTCAGCTTGGGGTTGCCGTGCAGCAGGCAGAACTGCTGGCCCAAACTCAGACCCAGGCAGACGACTTGCAGCGGGCAAAAGACCAGGCCGATGCCGCAAATCGGTCAAAGAGCGAGTTTTTGGCCAACATGAGTCACGAACTGCGGACTCCGCTGAATGCCATCCTGGGTCTTAGTCAGCTACTCAGCCTCGATCACAGCCTTCATCAAGACTATCGGCATGACCTAGATACCATTCAAGCCAGCGGGGAGCATTTGCTCCACTTGATCAACGACGTGCTGGAAATGTCGAAGATTGAGGCGGGGCGACTCACCATTCAGGAGAGCGTGGTGAACCTCCAGGATTTGCTCAACAGTTTGCAGAGTATGCTGCAAGTCCGGGCAAATGCGAAAGGGCTGCGGCTCGTGTTTAAGCTAGATGCGGATCTGCCCGTGGCGATCGCCACCGATGAAGGCAAACTGCGCCAGGTTCTTATTAACCTGCTGGGCAACGCGATCAAATTTACAGAAGAAGGTAGCGTAACGCTACGAGTTCGTGCAGTCCTGCATTCCAGCGATTTGGCAGCCTCGGATCTGCTAGCGTTCTACCGTTCACCTACCGACTTGTATCTAGGTTCTATAGATGCAGCGGCTCATTCTACAGCCCACGCTGAAGCCCATTCCGAAGGAGCGGTGAAGCTGGCAACGCAATCCGGACTCAGCCCAACAGCATCCCACTTGCCGTCCAATTCCGAATCAGGCAATGCTGCTGCTCAGAAATACACGCCCATGTATCTGGTGTTTGAAGTGGAGGACACGGGCTATGGCATCGCTGAAGACGAGCTAGACCAGCTATTCAAGCCCTTCAAACAGACTCGCAGCGGCATGAACGCTTCAGAAGGAACCGGCCTGGGGCTGACCATCAGCCGCAAGTATATACAGATGATGGGGGGCGACATCACGGCTCGCAGCACGCTGGGGCAAGGCAGCGTGTTTACCTTCTGCATCCAGGCAGATGCGGTGGATGAATTCCTTTGCGTCCCCGAAACGACGGAGCCAAAAGGACGGGTATTGGGGTTGGCAATGGATCAGCCCACCTGCCGCCTGCTGGTGGTAGAAGATCATCCGGTGAATCGAGATTTGCTGATCCGGTTGCTCAGTATTCATGGATTTGAGGTGCAGCAGGCGACCAATGGGCAAGAGGCGATCGCCCTCTGGAAAGCCTGGCGACCCCACCTCATTCTGATGGATATGCGAATGCCCGTGATGAATGGCTACGAGGCAACTCGGCAGATTCGTCAGGAAGAAGAGAAACTGTTAGACACTGACCCCACCGCCAGCCGCACCTGCATCATCGCCCTCACGGCCAGCGCCTTCCGAGAGCAGCGCCAGGAGATTCTCAATATGGGCTGCGACGACTTTATCAGCAAGCCCTTTAAGCGAGAGCAAATCTTTGAGGCGATCGCCCGCCATCTCTCTGTACGCTATGTCTACGACGATGTTCCATCAGAACATGCAGCGGGCAGCGCCAGCGCAACCCTCCCTATGCAGCTAGAGCCGGAGCAGTTTCAGTCGATTCCAACTTCCTGGATTGCCAATCTTCATCAGGCTGCCCTCCAGGGAAACGACCTGCGGATTTTAGACCTGTTGGGCGAACTTTCTTCCGATCAAGCCGAACTGCATCAAACCTTGTCTTACCTGGCCCAAGAATTTCAATTCGACAAAATTCTGGCGGCGACTCAGCCGCTTCTTCCTAATGCTGCATCCTAATCCCCTGATGGCTGAGACATCTCAGCACACCAGTATGCCAGACTCTATGCCCAACGCCACCCTAAACCCATTGTTCATCTCAGTGTCGGAGCAACCGCCGAATTCACCCCGACCCGATCTGCTGATCGTGGACGACATCCCTGATAACATCCGCTTTTTGTCAAAATTTCTGATGGCGCAGGGCTACGAAGTCCGCAAAGCCACCAGCGGGGCAATGGCACTGCGGGCGATCGCCGCCTTGCTGCCAGACCTGATCTTACTCGATGTCAACATGGGCGAGATGAACGGCTATGAACTCTGCGCCAAACTCAAAGAAAACCCTGATACTCAGCACATCCCTATCATTTTCCTCAGTGCAGGCAGCGATGCCCTGGATAAAGTGCAGGCCTTCAAGGTCGGCGGCTCAGACTACATCACCAAGCCCTTCCAGCTTGAGGAAGTGCTGGTGCGGATTCAGACCCAACTCATGTTGCGATCGCTTCAGGAATCGCAAAAAACTCAAAACCAAAAGCTGCGGCAGACCCTGGAAGATCTCAAACGAGCGCAGGCAAGCCTGATCCAGCAGGAAAAAATGTCTACCCTGAAAAAGGTTGTGGCTGGGGTCGCCCATGAAGTCAACAACCCGCTGAACTTTATTTCTGGCAACGTCGAGCCAGCCCGCCAGTACGTACAAAACATCCTGAAGTTGGCCAAGCTCTACCAGCAACACTACCCAGACCCCCCCGCCGCCATCCGCAACTTCCAGACCGAGGTTGATCTAGATTTTGTTGTTGACGACCTGAACAATATTTTGCAGTCGATGAAAACAGGCGCAGCCCGCATCAAAACTGTCGTGTCGGCGCTGCGTAGCTTTACCCATCTGGACGAAGCCGGCCTCAAGCGCATCAGCCTGCAAGATACAGTAGAAACGGTCTTAACCCTCCTCCGCTATCGTCTGGAAAACCGCTCCACAGACACGACCATTCAGGTTCGCAAACACTATCAGCCTATTCCCTTGGTCAATTGCTACGCTGAGCAAATCAGTCAGGCAATTTTTAACCTACTGGTCAATGCTGTCGATGCTGTCGAAGCAAAGCTAGACCATCTGGAGAAAAATCCCTCAGAGGTTCCCTACACGCCAGAGGTCGTAATCACGATTCAACAAGAGTCGGAGCGGCGCGTCCTGCTCCAGATTCAAGACAACGGCATCGGTCTTTCCCAGGAAAAGCAGAGCCGTTTGTTTGAACCATTTTTTAGCACCAAGCCTGCGGGGAAAGGGCTGGGGCTGGGGCTAGTGACGACTCGCCGCATTATTGAGGAGCAACACTACGGGCACCTCACCTATGCCTTCGAGGATCATTGCACTACATTTTCAATTTCCATACCCATCAGCGATCTCGCGCTCTCTCCTGTCTCTCGCCCTTAGAACAGGCGCACTATTTTCTCTTTATAGAGAGCAGCTTCAGGGTGCCTTCAGTTTGTAGGTCTGGCTTGGCGGCGTTGGTTTTGTGCCGCTGCAATGCCCGATCGAACCGATTAGTATGCATCTTAAATATATTAAATATCTTAAATGTCTCCAAGACTCACGCGCTTGCGATGAGTTTTCTGGGTTTTGGACGATTTCTCGCGAATTGTCCAACTGCGTAAGTCCCATGCAAGCTGACCTATCTGAGATTATTCTGACAGTACCTGTATAACAGTACCTGTATATACGCCCCTAAATGCCTACTATAAATTACTCTAAATATAGATAAACCTATACAGCGGGTAACATTATGTCTTTATGTCTTTTGGCAATCCCCCGAATGGATGACTTAAATTTCCAAACTGCTATGTTTTTTTTCACCTAAAGATGGGATTGTATTAGGGAGTAATTCGATCTAAAACCGCTTTGCAAATGGGGCAGGTGCGTTTTTGCGGGTTGCAGGGTTCGTGTCTAGGTGTGTCTGTTTTCGGGTTCAGTTCGTTCAAGAAGGTTTGTTCTCTTTTTTGTGCGGTTTCTCAACTCTATGTCGACTGTTTTGGCAAGGTATGTAAGCCTGCTGGCAGTGTCTTGGCATTTTAGGATTCGAGTCAATTTGGAGTTGGGAACGAAGCGTGAGTAGTCCGTATGCCGCACGGCACGTTTTTGACATTTCTTTCACCAAGCGAGATACATAAGCAAAATACACGAGCAGTCTCAGGTCGTGGCGTTGCCGGGTGTTGGTCTTTGATCACACTTATGGGTTTGCCCTCTGCAGGCGTTGTGGCGCAGTTTACAGACTCTAGTGAGAGCGCTGTCTTCGCAGCAGGTCTTTGCTTTACCCCAATGGCACGACTTTTGAGCTTAGTTCTGACTTTCGACTATCAGAGCGGTTGTCGGTTTGTCTGACCGATGTTGCTGTGTTGAAAACGTGAGCCAGCCCAGATCGGGTAATGGCTCAGGCTTATGTAGTTGGTTAATTGTGCTATGAAATGTCCTCAATGCGGTTCAAACCAGATTCGGAAGAATGGCCATCGCCAAGGAAAACAAAATTACCTTTGCAAGTGCTGTGGTCGCCAGTTTGTAGAGTTCTATTCCCAGCGGGGATACTCTGAAGATGCCCGCCAGATTTGTCTGCGGATGCATCGCTCTGGCATTAACTTTCACGAGATTGAGCGGCTGACGGGCATTAATCACAACACAGTGATTAACTGGGTGAAACAGCAAGAGATGTCTTCACTGCTCAGTATGGATGACGATGCCCTGCTGAGCAGCTAGACGGCTGTCTATGTAGCTAGCCAGCCAGATCAGCCCTGGCAGGCTCAGGTTAATCACCAGCAGGCGCACCAAATGGGAGGCGGTGACCAGTTCCACATCGTGCTGGAGCGAGAGAGCTATCCAGATCATTTCTGGGGAGCCACCCGGAGCCGCAATCAGCAAACAAGTGAGCCAGTCCCAGGGGGTCAGCGCTTTGGCGATCGCCGCCGTGAGCAGCCCCGCACTAAAGGTCAACGTGACCGGGATGATGGCCCGCGCTAGCGTGCCAAACGTGATGCGCGGGCTATTTGCCCAATATTCGCCAATCGTTGTGCCCAGCAAAATCTGGCCCACCACCTTGAGCAGCGGTGGCAGGCTAAAGCTGGCATCAGCGCCGCTGGGCAGTCCGGCAAACCAGTCCGCAAACCAGTCTGCAAAGCCCAGTGGCGCGAACCCCAGTCCTACTAGGATGGGGCAAAAGAAGGTGGCAACGGGAATGTTTAGCCGCGTGCCCAACTGGGCTGCGAGGGCTGCGGCCGTCAGCACGGCAGCTAGCTCTAGACCATTGCCCAGAGTCAGCCAGTGGGCATCGGGCAATAGGGCCGACAGGGTGCTGCGTAAATCGGTCGTGTGGGGAACCTGCGCCACCAGCGGAATCACGGCAATAATCGTGGTGAAGCGCAAAAGCTGCACCAGCGAGACGAATGCAGTGTTTTTGCTGTAGTCAGCAGCGATGCTGGCCATCACGCCGATATTGCCGGGGGTCGTTGCCAGCACGCCCGTTAACAGGTCTACTTTCTCTAGACGGGAATAGAAATAGCCAATCACCCCGCCGCTGACCAGGAGCGTCATCCCCAGCAGCACCAGCACAGGAATTTGGGACGACAGGCTGGATAGGGTAGATTGCCGAATCGAAAAGCCAATCGCTAGACCGATTAGCACCTGACCTATTTTTCGCAGGGTTTTGTTGGGCAGGGCAGGTCGATGAAACCAGGTGCGATCGCCATAAAAGACCAGCGCCCCGGCTGCAACACCGCCCAAAATCCACGCGCCGCCGCCCAGCCCCAGCATGATGAGCGCCAGCCCGACGAAACCCGCCAGCACCACTTCGGCGATCGCCCGCAACACCTGAACCCCAAGGCTACTTTCTAAATCAGCGGCGATCGCCTCAATCGTGTCTTCAGGTGGCTCAATCCGTGGCGCGGTCGGGTCTGTCATGCAGCAAAGGCAGGCGGTGAGAGAACACATCCCTGGCATTGAGTGTATAGCATTCACGATCCGCCAACCCCTGACGATTGACCGGCATTTCTAAAGCCGTCTGAAGCAGTCTGAAGCCATCTTGAGGTTGTGAGAGTCAGGATGGCGACAGCAATGGGGCTATGGGCGGATCGTCTCGCCTAGCTTATCGGCAATCCCCGCAATCCAGATTTCATCTTGGCGGGTGTAGCTGCGCGGCGCGTTGGCTGCGAGAATCATCACGCCGCGATCGCCCATCGGCTGGCAAATCACGCCCTGGGTATTGTCTGGCAGATAGTCAAACTCGATCTTGCCGGGATAGAGTTGCAGGTTCACCAGATAAATCGGCTTTTGGGTGTCGAGGGCGCGTTGCACAATCGGGCCGGGCTTTTCTAGCGTTTTGGGAACTAGCACGCCGCGCCGCAGCAGCACGCGCCCGTCTTGCCAAATGACGAGCGATCGCGTCACGGTGTTGGTCAGCAGCAGGTGTGAGGCCCAGGCCAGTTCTAGCTTGGCAGCGTCGGGCAGGTCGTCTGCCAGGTCAAACCCTTCTTCGCCGTTGAGGATGACCGCATCGGGCGATCGCGGCTGGATGCGCTGCCACAGCAGCCCCGTCAGGATCAGCACCGCGCTCAAAATCACCCCCACCACGTCCGACCGGGCTTGAAAATCCGTCAGATTTGACGTAGCCAGTCGGTTAATCAGCAGCAGCGTGCCGCCCAGCCCGCCCACCGCCAGCGGCATCAGGCGCAGCACCCGATTTGGATCAGCCTTGCTCACGAGATTTGCTCAACGCGCAATACCTAGCCTAAAACTGCGTAAACCTAAAACTGCATAAAACAGCGTAAAACTGCTCTAAACTTCGCCGTCGCTCTTTTCCTGGAAGCCCCGCACAATGCGCGATAGCTCGTTCTTTTCGTCTACCGAGATGCGAGTGGGCGAACCGCTGATGATCCGCTCAAAGTTGCGGAACGAGTCCTTAATCTCTGGTCCATTCTCGCTGATGATATATTCGCGGATGCCCTTGTCATGCCAGGAGCCACGCATCTTGAAGACGTTGATGGCGCGAGACATTTCGCCCCGGATCTCCACATATTGCAGCATCAAAATTGTGTCCGTAATCGTGGAAATGTGGGAATCGGTGATCGAGTGCGACCCCATAAACTGATCCGTGGTGTTGGTAAAGAAGCCCGTAATCTCCTCCTGCTTAGCATAGCCCGTCACGCCGATCACAAACTGCCGGAAGGCGTTATTGCTTACGCCCCGCGCCAGCGCCGAGAGCGAGTCAATGGCAATGCGCGACGGCTTGAACTCGGCAATTTCTGACTTAATAATTTGCAGGTGGTCTTCCAAACCCGCCGATTCGGGATAGGCGCAGATGATTTTGAGCAGGCCGCGCTGCTCCAGGTCTTCAAAGTCAATACCCCAGGAATAGGCGTTGCGCGAAAGCTGCGCCCGCGACTCTTCATAGGCAAACAGGATGGCGCGTTCGCCGTTCTGACAGGCGTTTTGCAAAAACATGCTGACCAGCAGCGTCTTGCCTGTCCCCGTTGCCCCGGTTGCCAGGATGATCGAGTCTTTGAAAAAGCCGCCGCCACACATCGAGTCCAGCGTTGCCACGCCAGACGACACGCGGGCATTGGAGGAGCGCTGGGTCAGGCGCATGGCTCCCAGGGGGAAGATATTGATGCCCTGATTGGTGATGGTGAAGGGATATTCGCCCTTCATGTGGGTAGTGCCGCGCAGCTTCAGGATTTCCATCGTGCGGCGGCGGCGTTCGCCCTCCAGCACGTTCCGCACAATGACCACATTGTCAGAGACAAACTCTTCGACCCCAAAGCGGGCAACGGGGCCGTATTCATCGACGCGCTCTGTCGTCATGATGGTGGTTGCGCCGACCTGCTTGAGGCGAGCCACCAGGCGAAAGATTTCGCGCCGCACCACAGAAACGGCGGCATATTGCTGAAACACTGCCGTTACCGAGTCGATCGAGACGCGCTTGGCTTTGTATTTTCGGATGGCGTATTGAATCCGCTCGATCAGCGCCGACAGGTCAAAGTTGCCGACGACTTCCTGCCCTTCGGGATCGGGCGAAGCATCAAGGATGAACAGCTTGCCGTCGTCGATCAGCTTTTGCAGATCCCAGCCAAAGCTGTAGGCGTTTTTGATGATGTCAGCAGGGGCTTCTTCAAAGGTGACGAAGATGCCTGCTTCGTCGAAGTGAGTAATGCCGTTGTAGAGGAACTGCACCGCAAAGAGGGTTTTGCCGGTTCCAGAGGTGCCGCTAACGAGCGTGGCGCGTCCGACTGGCAGCCCACCGTTGCTAATGTCGTCAAAGCCCTCAATCATGGTGCGAATCTTCTGGACACCCATGAGAGCCGCGCCGTTCTGCTGCTGTCCAGTCTGACTCGAATCGTTCATACCCAGATATCTACCAAAAATTTAGAAACTTTTAGAAACCTTGAAGACTCGAAACGAAGATTCAATGAGGTTTGCTGCTGGAATCGATGGGGCTGATGAGGCAGCTTTAGAAGACACGGGTCGTCGTGTAGGGTAGTCGTGTAGACGGGCGATCGCCCCATTCCCACACGCGGTCCAAAAACACAGCCAGTCCGGTAAAAACGCAGCCAGCACCCTACAGAAATCCCAGTCACTCTAGATTTCTGCTTCCTCTTCACCCAATTCATCATACAGAAGGTCAAGGCCGATCAAGACTTTTTCTCGGTCAGACAGATCGCCAATGATCTTGCGGACGGGGGGCGGCAGAATCTTAGCCAGGGTCGGCGTTGCCAGAATTTTGTCTTCCTCCGCAAGCTGGGGGTTCTTCAGCACGTCAATCACTTTGAGCGCGTAGACCCCCTGAAATTCATTCTCCAGGATGTGGTTCAGGGTTTTCAGCGCCCGCACGGAGTTCGGAGTATTCCCGGCAACGTAGAGCTTGAGGATGTAGGTTTTTCTTAGGGGACTCATGGGTTGATGGGAAAGGCAATCGAATAAAGAATATTGATATCAACCTGGGCGGATAGATAGTGAGACTTGCAACGAGCCAGCAAGGTTCAGCGGGTTCAGGCTTCGCGAGGAATCGAGCGGCGATACATCTCACACAAATGGGCAATCACATCGATCAAAGTCAGCCGATAGTCAAGCAGAATTTCGTCGTTGCGTCCCTCCAGTTTGAGCTGTTTGGCAAACTCATCCATTAACTCCATATGAATCTCAACGACCTGCGCCACTGGCACGTCGGCAAAAAACGCCAGGTTCACGAAGTTATCGATTTTTTCGTTGAGCTGTGAGTCTTCTATAAAGTAGCGGAGAATGATCTCTCGGTATTCGGCCTTAAGCTGTTCCAGAAATTCCTGCCGCTCTGGGGGGGGCATGTGTCGAAGGAAGTTTGCGGAATTACGCTTGTAGTAGACCCCCAGGTATCCCAGGCGTTCGCTCAACTTCTCAGAGAGGCGACGCTGCTGCTGAATCAGAGAGGAATGGGTCGTAAGCGTGCCAACCCGACTGGGGGTAGACGGATTCAAGCTGGAGGGGGTTGCAGACAGCTTGAGGAATTGGTTAATCGCCTTTTCGGTTAGATGTTCTAGCTCGGAGAACTGAGTCACCGGGACGTGCAGGATCGCCGAGTGGTAGGTGATGGCATCTGCTTCTTGCAGCAGCTCGTCGAAAATTGCATCGGCAGAGGGCACGGGCTGGAGGGGTTCCGGCTCTAGCACGATGGCAGGCAGAAAGATACTCCTCTGGCGAAGCTGAGAGAGGGCTGTTTTGAGGTCGGGGTTGTTCTCAAACAGCAGACAGTCAATCTGACGCTTTTCGCGCTGAACGTAGTCTAGAAAGAGGTCGAGCTGGTGGAAAGACGTGACCTGACATCGAGAGCGATCGCCCCCGATCATCATATCGCTTTGCCAAGCCTGCAAGAGTGAAGGAAGCAGGCTCTGGGGGTAGATTAACGCGCAGAGAGAGAGCAAGGGCGTGAGTCAGGGATTGCAATGAGCGAGTTGGCAAAAGTCTCAAAGATTTTGCAAGAAATCTGCAAAAAAGGTGATAGTTCTTAAGACAAAATCGTCGGGAAACGCAACATTTAGCACTAATGTTAGAAGTTTAACACTAGTTATCGGGGCAAACGTTTCCAATCCCTGGATCACACCACCATAATGAGTTTAGGACTTACGCAGTGGGACGATTTCTCGCGGGCGCAGCCCGCGAGAAATCGTCCAAAACCTAGAAAACTTATCGCAAGTGCGTAAGTCCTAGAGTTTATTGGGTTTAGTGGGTTTTAGGTTATGGCGCTCACCGACCCGGAGTTCTGCCTTGGTGCTATGCCCATTCCTCGATTGCGCGATTTTTTGGAACCCATGTTGTCAGTCTCTATCAAAGAGACGCTGATTAGGCTGATGGCTCAGGGTCGGCAGCAAGAGACAGCTGAGGCGATCGCCGTGGATGAACAGGGTGCGCCGCTGGGTCGGCTGCAAATCAGCCGTATCCTGACACTCTTGCACCTAGACCTGCCCCCCGGGGCGACCCCGCTGCTAGACACCAGCCTAGAAGATATTCTGATCGATCATCCTGCCCTGCTGCAACCGCTGACGGTGCTGCCAGCCGATTGGGAAGTGACCGAGGGCTGGCACTGGCTCCATGCCAGCGATCCGCCGTGGGTGCTGGTGGATGAGGCGGGCAAGGTGCTGGGCGCAGTAGATGCAATCGCCTTTTGGCGACATTTTGCCGTTCTGCCAGCGAGGGCTAATGGGCCGTCCGCTTTCGCTGCTCCCGACGCTCTGGCTGCTTTAGCATCACCGACCGACCCATCTTCTCCACCACATGCGCCTGAACCGCCCTCTGCACTGCCTACCGTCAAACCTGAGAATAGCGCGAGCGATCGCCCCTGGCAGATTGCCGTTGGCACGGCCTCGTCCCCCTTTGGGCGATCCAAGCACAAGGCTCAGCCAGCCCAGGGTGAACCGCCGCTGGGGTCGGGGCTGGTGGGGCTGGTCAAAGGGCTACCTGTGCCGATGATCCTGTGGCGAGCAGAGTCTGGAGGGGTGGCCTATAGCCAGGGTTGGCAGCAGCAGATTGGCGACGAACCCAAGGTGCTGGAGGCGATCGCCGCGATGGAGGAGGCCGACGTTGCTCAGACGGAGGTGCGGTTACCGCCGTTTTGCCGTCTCGAAGCAGAGCCACCCACCGGGCGGCCAAAACCTGCGGCAGCATGGCCGACCCACAGCCCCACCCACGGTTCCACCCACGGTTCCACTCATAGCCCTACTCAAAAAGCCCATACGCTGCACCAGCGAATCCCCAAAGAGCCAACCCCGACTCCGCCCAACCGCGTCTCTACCCTGCCGCCCTCGCCCCAGCCCCGCCATCTTCATCCCCAAGACATCCTTTCCGACAGCCCTGACGAGGAATATTTTCCAGACCGCGTGTGGCAATTGACCCGGTTCTCGTTGGGCAAAAGCAGCACGCCAGACCTCCCGCCCCTCTGGCTGGTGATTGCTCAAGATGTAACCGAGCAGC
This sequence comes from Thermoleptolyngbya sp. M55_K2018_002, assembly GCF_015295965.1. Lineage (NCBI taxonomy): Bacteria > Bacillati > Cyanobacteriota > Cyanophyceae > Oculatellales > Oculatellaceae > Thermoleptolyngbya > Thermoleptolyngbya sp. M55_K2018_002. The sequence continues at coordinate 9,992 of NZ_DVEA01000058.1, read as the reverse complement.
ACCAGATGGCGCGAGAGTTGGCCGCAAAAACCGCTGAGCTGGCCCAGCTTAACCGCCTCAAGGACGAGTTCTTGTCCTGCATCAGCCACGAGCTAAAAACGCCGCTGACGGCGGTGCTGGGTCTATCGAGCCTGCTCAAGGAGCAGCTAGTTGGGCCCCTCAACGATCGCCAGGCCCGCTATGCCCAACTGATCTATCAGAGCGGTCGCCACCTGACGCTGATTGTGAACGACATTCTGGATCTGACCCGGATCGAAACTGGGCAGCTTGAGCTAAATCTGGAGTCTGTCGAGCTAGCTTCCATCTGTCATCGGGCCTATGAGCAGGCCCGCCAGCTTCATCAGGAAGTCTCTGTGTCTGAAGCCGGAAAAGCCGCCGAGACGCTTGAAGAACCAGAATTTAGCCTGAGCATTCAGCCGGGGCTAAGCGAAATGACAGCGGATGACCTGCGGTTGCGGCAAATGCTGACCAACCTGCTCTCCAACGCGCTCAAGTTTACGCCGACGACGGGCAAGGTGGGGCTGGAAGTGACTACTTGGGATGGCTGGGTGGCTTTTACGGTTTGGGATACGGGCATTGGCATCGCGGCAGATAAGCAGCATCTCATCTTCCAAAAATTTCAGCAGCTTGAAAACCCCTTAACGCGACGGTTTGAAGGCACTGGGTTGGGATTGGTGCTGACGCAGCGCCTTGCCCGACTGCACGGTGGCGACGTTACCTTTATCTCTGAGGAAGGCAAGGGCAGTCGCTTTACGGTGCTGCTGCCCAAAGATTTGCAGCCCCGGCCGACCAAACTGCCGCTTCATGCATCCCGAAAACTTCAGCAGCGGCTTGTGCTGGTGGCTGAGACGGGCACGGCCCGAATTGAGGTGCTGGATACTGGTTTGCGCCAGTTGGGCTATCGGGTGGCGATCGCCCGCAGCGGCACCGAAGCCCTAGAAAAAGTGCGGCGGCTCCAGCCTGCGCTGGTGATTTTGAATCCGAATCTGCCGCTGCTGTCGGGCTGGGACGTGCTAACGCTGCTCAAGGCCGGCATCGATACTCGCACCACGCCCGTCATCTGGAGCGGCAGCACGGAGGAAAAACCGAGAGCGATCGCCTACGGGGCCAGCGCTTGCCTGAGTTATCCCATCCACCCTGAGTCTCTTCGCAAGAGCATTCTGGAAGCCACCCAGACACCGGATGAGTGGTCGCCGATTCCTGCCAATCGCCTGACCGTGCTGCATCTGCGTCTGTCGCCCCAGGCGCTTGCTGCCGACGGCCCCAGCGTGTCGGAGCTACTGCACAGCTACCCCTACCGGGTGGTGGAGGTGAGTGATCTTGACCAGGCAGATTTGCTGGCGCGGGTCTGGAAGCCCCATGTGGTCGTGCTAGAAGGCAGCCTGCCTGATCCCACGACCTATTTCAAACATCTCTATGAACATACGGTGCTGAGTACCGTGCCGATGATTACCCTCACTCCGGAAACCACCCAATCTGCCAACCGTGTGCCGGGGCTGACGGTGTTTCCCTGTCTGGCACCGCTGACCCCCGTCGATGCGTTTGGCGCGGTCGAAGAATCGGCGCTGTTTCAGGTCATTCAGGTGGCAAGCGGGCGTGCGTGAGTCTTGGAGTCGGTTCTCGAAGGCATCTCACCCGTCCATCCTGTGGTTTTCTGTCACGTTTTCTAGTGCCTGCCTATGCTCCTGTTCCACATTACAACTCAACCCCAATGGCAGCAGGCCCAGGTGTTGGGCGAGTATCGGGCCCCCAGTTTGGACGCAGAGGGCTTTATGCACTGTTCCACCGCAGCGCAAATTAATTGGGTGGCGAATACTTTCTTTGCGGGGCAGAAGGGATTGGTGCTGCTGTGGATTGAGGGCGATCGCCTCCAGTCTCCGCTTCAGTATGATGAGGTAGCGGGCGTGCCCGTGGACCGCCACTTTCCCCACGTCTACGGCCCGCTCAATCTGGATGCCGTGGTGCGCGTGGAGCCGCTGCAACCTAGCGCAGACGGATCATTTGCGATCGCCCTTGCGCCTCAGTAGCGCGTTTCGTGCCTAATCTTGCGTGCCTAATCTACAGATTTGGGATCTGGCGGCAAATCGGCAGAAACAGATTGCAACTGACTGATGGGCGCGATTGTTTTGATCACAGGCGCTTTGATCAACTGATGGGCGATCGCCTCTAGCGCAAGACTGAGCGGATGGTCGGGATAGGTCGGGTAAAACAGCCCACTGCTGCCCAGCGCCAGCATCTCATCCACCATCGGCAACACGCCAATCAGGGCCTTGCCATAGCTACGCTCCAGCTTGCGCCAGACTTCTCCCAGCCTATAGGCAGGCGGCACCTGGTTAGCCAATAGCCAGACTTGAGGGACTTCTAGTGTGCGAGCAATGTCCATCCGCACGGCCAGGCTTTGAAACTCGGTCGCATCCAGCCCCAGCACCAAAACAACTGCATCGGACACTGCCATCCATAGCATTGTGCCTTCGTCCAGTTCGGGGTAAGTGTCGATGAGCAAAAACTCTAGCCCCAGTCGCTCTGCCACGGTGCGGAGTCCCTGCCCCAAAGGGTCGGGATCGTAGCCCTGCTGAAGACACCGCTGCACATCCCGTACCCGCAGGTCGGGCGGCACTAGGCACAGATCGCCCCCCAGCAGCAGCACAGTGCCTTGGCCTATTGGAATAGCAGTACTTGAAAAGGGTAGCGGGCGATCGCCTGATGCGGCATCGCTCGCCCAGTTGCTCCACACGTCCTGATTGATCGCCATATCGTCCAACGCAGCCGTTCGACCAAACAGGGCATGAATTCCCGGCGCAGCGCCATCGGCATCCAGAACGCCCACACGGTAGCCCTGGGTGGCCATGCAAGCTGCCAAATTTGCCGTCAGATTGGTTCTGCCGACCCCGTGGCGACAGGACTGGAGCGAAATCAACGTGGGCATGGAGGGGCAACCCCGTTATTTCTCACGTTATTTCTCATCAGTATGACGAAGTTTTGCAGGAATAGGATGAATCCCTGCTGCATCGGCCGAGTTTCGGCTTCAGGTGCTAAGCACTGCCTCCGCCTGATTTTGTAGCAGCAGACCATATTCCAGCCCCTCCACCACCGCCTGATAAGACGCTTCGATGATGTTGGTAGACACGCCCACGGTCGTCCAGCGCTGGTGGCCATTGCTCGACTCTACCAGCACGCGAGTTTTGGCCGAAGTCCCCGCGCCGCCATCGAGAATCCGCACTTTGTAATCCGTCAGGTGGAATTGGGCGATCGCCGGATAAACATTCACCAGCGCCTTCCGCAGGGCTGCATCCAGCGCCGACACGGGGCCATTGCCCTCAGCCGCCTCCAGATAGTCCTTGCCGTCAATCCGGACCTTGATCGTTGCCAGCGCGTAGGAATTGCCGTCATTCATCTCTGGAGCCATATCGCACCGCGCCTGAAAGCCCTGTAGCTCAAAGAACCGCTGCCGCTGCCCCAGCGCCTCCCGCATCAGCAGCTCAAAGCTAGCCTCCGCCGCTTCAAACTGATACCCTTCGTTTTCCAGCGTTTTCAAGTGCTGCAAAATATGGCGACAGGTGGGGTCATCCTTTTCTAGCTCGATGCCAAAGCTGCGGGCCTTGGCCAGCACATTGCTCAGCCCGGCCTGGTCAGAAATCACAATGCGGCGGCGGTTGCCCACCTGCTCTGGGCGGATGTGTTCGTAGGTCAGCGGGTTGCGCTCTACGGCGCTGACGTGGATGCCGCCCTTGTGGGCAAAGGCAGAGAGTCCCACAAACGGCGCGTGGTCGTCTGGGGCCAGATTGACAATCTCGCTGATCAGGCGGCTGGTGTCGGTCAGTTTGGCCAGTTGCTCCTCACGGACGCAGGCATAGCCCAGCTTCAGTTGGAGATTGGGGATCAGCGTGCATAGGTTGGCATTGCCGCAGCGCTCGCCGTAGCCGTTGATCGTGCCCTGCACCATGCGTGCGCCCTCGCCCACGGCTGCCAGGGCATTGGCCACCGCCGTGCCAGAGTCATTGTGGGTATGGATGCCGATTTGCGGGGCAGGGCGATCGGGGTCGAGCGGGTGGCTGGCCAGATGATTGACGATATACTTGGACACCGCGCGGGTAATCGTGGCCACATCTTGGGGCAGCGTGCCCCCGTTGGTGTCACAGAGGACGAGCCATTCCGCCCCTCCGGCAATCGCCGCCCCCAGGGTTTCCAGCGCATAGTCAGGATTTTGCCGATACCCGTCAAACCAATGCTCCGCGTCGTAGATCACGCGCCGCCCCTGGCTGCGGAAATAGCTCAGCGTGTCGCGGATCATCTCCAGGTTTTCATCCAGCGTGGTCTTCAGCCCTTCGATAACGTGCAGATCCCACGACTTCCCAAACACCGTCACCCAGCGCGTCCCCGCCGACAAAATCGGTTGCAGCATCGGGTCTTCGGCAGCGGTGCGCCCCGGTCGGCGAGTAGAACAGAAGGCCACAATTTCCGCCTGAGACAGCGGTTCTTCCTTGATTTGCCAGAAAAACTGCACGTCTTTGGGGTTCGCGCCTGGCCAGCCGCCTTCGATAAAGGGAATGCCCATCTGGTCAAGCTGGTGGGCGATTCGCAGCTTGTCTTCTAGGGAAAGCGACAGCCCTTCTCGCTGGGCACCGTCGCGCAGGGTGGTGTCGTAAATCCAGATCGGTTCGGCAGTGGTCATTGAGAGGTGCGGGGTTAGAGGGTAGAAATCAGGAGAAATCAGGAGGATAAGGGCAAACCTTGTGTTTCCCAAACGCTTCAAAAGATTTTTCAAAAGACTCCCTGAGGGAGGTGAATGCAAGTCAAAAAGGAATGTTAAAGTTCAGATGGAGTTTAGATGGACAAATGTATTTCAGTATTCGTGTATTCGGCTGATTTTGCAGAGTTCCAGCCCTCAGAGCCTTGATTTTTCAGAGCCTCGATTTTGAGGGTGCTACCGAACTGCTCCAGCCAGGTCGTCCTGTTTCCTAGCCGTACCAGGTCTATACCGCCAGTGCAGACTTGAGGAAAACCGTCTGAGGACAAAGTAGGAAACTATCTCCGTCAGATCCTATTACAGCAGGGGATTGACCTTCATAACAAATTGGCTTTCATAACAATTGGTTGAGTGGGTTGGTTTAGTGGGTTTAGTCTGAATCATGCGTTTGAGCAACGGGCGTGAACTGGGGGCTAGCAGTACTCGCGCCATGCAGGCAGAGGGGGCTGGGGCAATCTGGGACTGGCCAGGCTGGGATGGTCTTCCCAGATTGTCTAGTCTGGGATTGTCTGGGATGGGATTTTCCAGATTGGGCACGGCCGTCGCTGTCTTCCAATTCTCCCACGAAGGTTCGGCGGTTGGCTTGCCAGACTGAGGTGTTAGGGGTGTTAGGCAACTTATGGAAGTCGGGCAGTTTGCGGTTAGGCAGTTTGCGGTCGGGCAGTTTGCAGTTAGGCAGTTTGCGGATGAAGTTTACGGTGAAGGATGACGGGGGCTGGAGGGCGATCGCCCTCTATGTCCAAATTCAAATCCAAAGGAAGTATGGACTAGGGGCTATTTTGGGGAGCAGGTCATGCTGTTAACTGCTGAGTTTCTTGGATTTCTCATCGCGTTTTTGATCCTGGCTGCCTTGGTCAACATCCTGGCAAAGGATTGGTATCGCTATCTAGGCTTTGGGCTGCTGGTGTTTTTCGCGCTGACGATTTTCCAGACCCGCTGGCCCATTTCGTTCACGCCACCATCCCTGCGTCCAACGCGGGAACAGCCTCCTGCGGCTCAGGCTCCTGCCAACCTGCCCTCGACCCGGACTCAGGTCAATCCCCAAACCGTTCCCCAAGCCACCAATCAGGCTCCTAGCCGCAGCACCCAGGATATGGGCGGCCCCATCTACGGCGATGGCCCCATCTATGGCGACGGCCCCATCTACGATGGCATGGGGGGGCCATCTGGGGTCTATTATGGCGACGGCTACTATTACGACGGAACCTACTATTACGGCTCTGGTGGCCGCGGCCCAATTCGAGCGCTGTGGTAATCCGGCGGAGTTGAGGCGGACGTAATGCCGCAAGCTATCGGAGGGCAGCCGTCCGGCATAGACTTGAGAAAGCGAGATGGGAACGCGGCATGATAGGCACGATACATCGAGATGTCGAGTGAACTCTGGAGGGGGCTAGCTGCATGAATACAATCTCTATCGTGGGTTTCATTCTCATCATCCTGGTGTTGGGTGCTTTGATTAATACGCTGGCAACCGGGGCAGTGCGGCTGATTGCGTTTTCTGTGCTGGGGGTGATCGCCGCGCTGTTGCTGTCCAATGCAGTCAGAAATCCCTCCGCTACCCTATCGCTACCCAGGCTTCCCATTCCCAATATCTTTCGCACCAGTCAGCAGACCCAGCCCGCTCCCAGCCCTGCTGCGGTTGGGGGGGAAGCCACAACCCCCGCCGGAGAAACGCCCGTTCAGCAGGCTCCTGCCTCAGTCGGCGGTGAGGCCACCTTTTCGCCTGATCCCGGCAGCTTTCCACAACCAGACTCGACCTTCCAGCCCCAACCCGCCCCAGCGGCTCCAGCGCAGACACCCGTTAGGGGTCTATGGTAGGGTAGTGGACTGTTTCACCCCCCTCCTTCTGCTGTAGATATGAACTCGGCCTCTGATGTGCTGATTATTGGCGGCGGTGCAGTTGGACTGGCGATCGCCGTAGAGTTAAGACTGCGTGGTATGTCGGTGACGCTGCTCAGCCGCGACTTTAAGCAAGCCGCCAGTCATGCCGCTGCCGGAATGCTGGCTCCCCGCGCCGAGCATCTCGACGGGCCGATGCTCGACCTGTGTTTGCAAAGCCGTGCCCTCTATCCTGACTGGACGCAAAAACTCGAAGACTTGACCGGACAATCCACAGGCTACTGGCCCTGCGGCATTTTGTCCCTAGAACTCGCCATTGAGGGTTCGTCCCCACGCCAACGCGCCCATCTGCCCTCTCCCCAATCCTCCCCTTATCTCGACACTGCGGCCATCCACCTGGCTCAGCCGGGGCTGGGCGATCGCGTCGTGGGCGGCTGGTGGTATGCCGAAGATGGGCAGGTAGACAATCGGGCGCTGACGCTGACGCTGCGGCTGGCGGCGGAGTCGCTGGGGGTGGAGTTGCACGAAGGCGTGGAGGTGCTGGGGCTAGAGCAGCGTGGGGAGCAGGTGGTCGGCGTGCAAACGAGTGCGGGCCTGTGGCGATCGCCCCACTACGTCTTGGCGACGGGGGCCTGGAGCCGTGCCCTGCTCCCCGTGCCCGTACAGCCGCGCAAGGGGCAAATGTTTTCGGTCATGGTTCCCCCTAGCGCAATGGCCAGCGCAACGGCGGAACTCCCGCTCCAGCAGGTGCTGTATGCGCCCGGAGCCTATATCGTGCCCCGGCGTGACGGGCGCATCGTGGTGGGGGCAACCAGCGAACCCGTTGGCTTTATGCCTGGAAACACGCCTGCGGGCCTGAACGAGCTGCTGGCGGGGGCGATCGCTGTCTATCCTGCCCTGCAGCACTTCCCAATTCAAGAAACCTGGTGGGGCTTTCGTCCTGCAACGCCCGACGAGATGCCCATCCTCGGCCCTGGCCCCTGCGACAATCTCACACTCGCCGTCGGGCACTATCGCAACGGCATTTTGCTCACGCCGATCACCGCCCGCCTAATTGCCGACTGGGTGTGTCATCAGCAGGCTGACCCGCTGCTGGCTGCCTTCTCTTGGCGGCGATTTCAAGCGGGCGCTGGCTCGCTGTCTGCTCCAGTTCCCCAGCCATCTTCCTCCCAAGCCTCTCCCCCATTCTTAAATTCCGCTGCCATGATCCAAACTGCTACACCTGCTGACCCGATTTCCGCCGAAGTTCCCCTTGCATCCACGTCAACGCCTGATCCAAAGCCGCTGATCATTGCCGGACGCGAATTCCGGTCGCGGCTGATGACGGGCACGGGCAAATATGCCAATTTCGACCTGATGCGCCGCAGCATTGCCGCCAGCGGCAGCGAAATCGTGACGGTGGCGGTGCGCCGTGTGCAGACCAACGCGCCAGGGCATGAAGGCTTGGGCGAGGCGCTGGATTGGAAAACGCTGTGGATGTTGCCCAATACCGCAGGCTGCAAGACGGCAGAAGAGGCGATCCGTGTTGCCCGACTGGGGCGGGAAATGGCGAAACTACTGGGGCAGGAGGACAATCATTTCGTGAAGCTGGAAGTGATTCCCGATGCCAAATATCTTCTGCCTGACCCGATTGGCACACTCCAGGCGGCGGAGCAGTTGGTGAAGGAAGGCTTTGCCGTGTTGCCCTACATCAACGCCGACCCGCTGCTGGCCAAGCGCCTAGAAGAGGCGGGCTGCGTGACGGTGATGCCGCTGGGTTCCCCGATTGGCTCTGGTCAGGGCATTCGCAACGCTGCGAACATTCAAATCATCATCGAAAATGCCAGCGTGCCTGTTGTCGTGGACGCAGGGATTGGTGCGCCCAGCGAGGCCGCTCAGGCGATGGAAATGGGGGCCGATGCGCTGTTGATCAATACGGCGATCGCCCAGGCGCAAGATCCCGTCCTCATGGGTCACGCAATGGGCTTGGCGACCCAGGCCGGCCGTCTGGCCTATCTCTCGGGCCGCATCCCGGTGAAAAGCTGCGCCAGCGCAAGCTCGCCGCTGACGGGCACAGTGACGGGATGACGGGATGGCGAGGTGACGGGGAATAGGGTCGGGCGATCGCCCCTGATCCCTAGCCCCCAAGCCCGCCAGTCTGCTCTCGTCCAATTAGCTCTGGCAAGCGGCCGGTTCCAGGAAGCGACTTGGCATCCGTCGTGGCCATGTGCCCGGTGTAGAATGCGCCACCTTCGATGTCAATCGCGCCAGCCGTCACGTCGCCTTCCAGGCGGGCGGTTTTGCTGACTGACAGTTTGCCATCTACCATGAGACGCGCCTTGACCACACCGTGAATAATCAGGTTGCGGGCGCGAATTTCCAGCCCTTCAACCAACCCGGTGTGCGACACTTCCATATCGCCCAGAACTTCCACATTGCCGTGGACAATGCCATCGACCCGCAGGTTGCCTTCCAGGTGAATATCGCCATTGATCTCGCACTTTTCACCCAGATAGGTCAACGAACCCGATGAAACCGCTGGCTTGCGTGCAAAAAACATCTTTCAATAACCCCCCAAACTGAGTTGCGTTGTCCCTCTACCCTGCACGAAATAACCTGCACGAAATAAATTGACTCCTCTAGGCAGAATTCTACAGCAGACCCAGCTTTGTACTATCAAAGCGGATACGCTCAAAGCGGATACGTTTGGCTGGTCAAGGCTGATCGAGAAAGTCAACACGACATCTAGAGAGATCTGAAGAACTACTGACGCGGTGCTTTAAGACGTAGATGCGCTGCTTCCAGCTAAATCCTACTCCAGATAATCTTTGGGGTCGATGGGCTGATCGTTGTAATACACCCCGTAATGCAGGTGGGGACCGCTGGAGCGTCCGGTGCTGCCTAGATAACCCACAAGGCGATCGCGCTCGATTTTCGCCCCCGCCTCGACCTCAACCTTGGTCATGTGGGCATAGAGCGTGCGGTAGCCATAGCCATGATCCACAATGACGTGATAGCCATAGCCGCCCTGCGACCAACCCGCCGTCACAACTCGCCCCGGAGCCGTTGCATGAATCGGCGTGCCGTAGGCTGCGGTAAAGTCCATCCCCTGGTGTAGCTCGTAGCCGCCGCCAAAGGGGTTGCGTCGTAGCCCAAACTCGGAAGAAATCTCCACACCTCGCCCTTTTAGCGGAACTCCCTTGGGGCGTGCGTCTTCGCGGATCAGCGTCTTTTCCAGCGCAGGCTGCACCCGCTGCTGCAACTTTTGGAGCAATCCAGGAATTTGCGCCTGGGCCGCTTGCAGCATTAGCTCCGGCGGCACTGCCTGCGGGAGTCCACCCTGGAAGTTGCTGCTTTCGGACTGTCGAACGGGAGGACGCAGGGGGCGATCGCCCGCCGACTCAGCCTCAGCAGTCCCAGAATCGTC
>NZ_DVEA01000170.1:0-5188 GCF_015295965.1 Thermoleptolyngbya sp. M55_K2018_002 | reverse complement strand
GCTGGCTGGGTGGCTGGCTGGCCAAGCGCGGCCCGGTGGTCAAGGATGTACAGCAGTCATCCATGGTTCCCCCACCTGCACCCAAAGTGGAAACCCAGGTGGAGCCTGTGGTTACGGAAACGGTGGAACCTGTGGTTGCGGAAACGGTCACTGTAGAACCCGTCGTTGCGCCGCAGCCCGTGATGGAACCCGTCGTTCCTGCGGAGCCTGTGGTCGCTCCTCGCGTGGTGGACGTGCCTGCGCTGTTTGTCCAGGCCTCCAAGCTGGTGGAAGGTGGCCGCTATGCCGAAGCGCTGCCCTACCTGGATGAAGTCGTCGAGGCAGAATCCAACGACGCGCTGATCTGGCTGAATCGGGGGCTGGCCCTGGCCGGGCTGGGCCGCCATGAACCTGCCATCGAAAGCTTTGACCGGGCGATCGCCCTCCAGCCCGACCTCACCGAAGCCTGGATTGGCAAAGGCGAAACCCTGGTGCTGCTAGGCCGCGAGGACGATGCCCGGGCCGCGTTTAATAAAGTCGTGGAACTGCGCCCAACCTTTGTGCGCCCTGGCTATACCCCCGTTCCCATCGTCACGCCAGAGCCAGAGGTCATCACGCCTGCGCCCGTAGAGCCGCCTGCGGTGACGGAACCTGAAATTGTAGAACTGATCAGCACGGAAGAGGTGATTGAGCTGACGCAGCAGCCCGTTCCCGAAGCGCCCGTGGCCGACTCCTTTGAAGCGCTGAAGGAATCGGTTGAAGAAGCCGTTGCGCCAATGGTGGAATCAGTAGCGGAACCTGTGGCGGAAACAGTCGAGGAAGCAATTGACACAGTAACAGAAACGGTTACCGAAACAGTGATCGAACCCGTTGTGGAACCGATCATGGAACCCGTGATGGAACCGATTATGGAACCTGTGATGGAATTCGTTGCCAAACCCGTTGCGGAACCCGTCACGGAAACCATTGAGTCTGCGATCGCCCTCCCGACTGAACCCGTCGCGGAACCCGTTCCAGAAACGCTCGTAGAACCGACCGATGGAACGCTGAAGCAAGCCTTTTTGGACGCGCTGATGCATCATTGCGGCAAGACGCTGGACACGGCAGAACCCTGGGACAAGTACATGGCGCTGTCCTACGTGGTGCGCGATCGCCTGTTTGCCCTGAGAACGCCAGAGACGGATTGGGCCACCCTGGGCGATCGCCTGGTGATTGAGCTTTCGGCAGAATATCTGCCCGGGCCCCACCTAGCCAATAATCTGTTCGCAATGGGTCTGTCGCCCGAAGCGCAGACTTCGCTAGCAGGACTGGGCATTACCCTGGAGGACTTGATCGCGCTGGAAGAAGAACCCGGTCTGGGCCGCGGCGGGCTGGGTCGGCTGATGATTTGCTACCTCGACTCGCTGGCAACGGCCACCATTCCGGCGATCGGCTACGGCATCCGCTACGAGTTCGGCATTTTCGACCAAGACTTCAGCGACGGCTGGCAGGTCGAAGTCGTGGACGAATGGCTGAAAAACGGCAACCCCTGGGAAATTGAGCGCCCGGAAGCAGCGGTGAACGTGCTGTTTGGCGGCCGCAGCGAAGCCTACATGGATGCCGACGGCCGCTACCGGATGCGCTGGGTTCCCGACGAAGCCATTCGCGCCATCCCCTACGACACCCTGATTCCGGGCTATCGCTCTGGTGCGGCCAGCCTGCTGCGCCTGTGGAAGGCAGAAACCGATGCCAACCTATCCAAGGTGCTGTATCCCAGCGACATGGAGGAATACGGCCGGGAAGTGCGCCTGCGGCAGCAGTTCTTCTTTGTGTCTGCCTCGCTGCAAGACGCAATTCGCCGACACCTAGAGGCAGGCGGCAGCATCCACACCCTGCCAGAACGAGTGACGATCCAAATCAACGACACTGACCCAATCATTGCCATTCCCGAACTGATGCGCCTGCTGATGGACGGGCACGGGCTGGAGTGGGATCAAGCCTGGGACATCACCTGCAAAACGTTTGCCTACACCAACCACAGCCTGCTGCCGGAGGCATTGGACTCTAACCACTACTCGCTGCCGACGGTGCAAAAGCTGTTCCCGCGCCACTTCGAGATTCTGCTAGACCTCAACGGCCGTTTTTTGGGCACGGTGCGCGACCAGTATCCCGGCGACGAGGGCAAGGTGATTCGCCTGTCGCTGGTGGATGAGGCGGGCGAAAAGCACTTCCGTTTGGTGAATCTGGCGCTGCTCAGCAGCTACGCGGTCAATGGCGTGTCGGCCCAACATACCGGGTTGCTGAAGCAAAAGTTCGCTGATTTTGCCGAACTGATGCCGCAGAAATTTAGCAACCAGACCAACGGCGTGTCGCCGCGCCGCTTCTTGGCGCTGAGCAATCCGCCCCTGGCCGACCTGATCACCCAAAAGCTGAGCAGCGGCTGGGTGACGCACCTGGAAACGCTGAAGGATTTGGAAGCCTATGCCGAAGACGCGGAGTTTCGGGCGCAGTGGCGACAGGCCAAGCTGATGGCAAAGCAGTTGCTCGCGGAACTCATCCAGCAGCAGTGGGGACTTTCGGTGAATCCGATGAGCCTGTTTGACCTGCAAGCGAATGAAATCCACGAGCATAAGCGCCAGCACCTCAACCTGCTGCATGTGGTGACGCTTTACAACCGGATTAAGGCAAATCCGGGGGCTGCCTTCACGCCGCGTACTGTGCTGTTTGCGGGCAAAGCCGCGCCAGACTATGCCACAGCCAAGCTGATAATCAAGCTGATCAATGCGGTGGCGGAAACGGTGAACGCAGATGGGGACGTGGGCGATCGCCTCAAAGTGGTCTTTATCAAAGACTTCACCATCAAAAATAGCCAGGTGATTTTCCCGGCGGCCGATGTGGCGGAATTCATTGCCACGGCGGGCACCGAAGCCTCTGCCACGGGCAACCTGATCGCCGCCCTCAACGGCGGCTTGCTCTTGGGCACGCTGGACGGCTCGAACCTGGAACTGGCGGATGCGGTCGGTGCAGAAAACAGCTTCCTGTTTGGGCGGACAGCGGCGGAGTCCCTGCCGCTCTACGAAGGCGACCACAACCGCTATCACCTGTACGAGTCGCTGCCCGACCTCAAGCAGGCCATCGACCAGATCGCGTCGGGAGTGTTCTCCTATGGCGATGGCGGCCTGTTCCGCCCGCTGCTGGATCGGCTACTCTACGGCGATCCCTACGGCGTGCTGGCAGATTATGCCGCCTACATAGCCGCCCAAGATCGAGTCGCCGCAGCCTACGGCGATGTCGAGGGCTGGACGCGCAAATCCATCCTGACAGCGGCGCGGGCGGGCTACTTTTCGAGCGATCGCGCGATTTACGGCTACAGCCAGTCCATCTGGAAAATTGCCACCAGCCCGCTTCAATCCTCGATGTCGCTTCCCAGCTAGTCTTCTGCTAGCAGTGGTTCAGGTTTGATTGTCGGGGTGTGAAACAAACGCAAGAGACGCTGCGTGAGCTGGAAGATTTTTCCCTACTTACGCAGCGTCTATGAACTTTACACTCAGTTCATAACCCCGTATAATCCACGCTTGAAAAAGAAAAGTTATCGTCTCGATTTCATTACTTTTTGATGGCTTCAGGTAAAGTTGCCAGTTGACATTTTTGAATGCGTTCAAGCTGTTTTTGTTTTAGTACAAGAGGTTAGCAATGGTGGGTACTGTCGTCGCCGAACTGGATGTTCACAGTCAGCGGAACTGCTATTTTTTCACGCCTGAGCAAATGGAGAAGCTGCAAAAGGAAGTTGCGGTTTCCACCGTTTTAGAGCCAGGTGTTTACACGCTGAAAATCAAGAGTGGAACCTTTAGCTATCGCGGGCTGAGTGGACACTCTGGTGAGCCTCTGGTGCTGCTGTGGATCTATGGCGGCCCATTCACCAATCGAGACACGGGGGTTTCCGTAGGCGCAACCTGGGTTTCGCTAAACGGCTACGAAGATGCAGTGACGCTGGAGGTCAAAGGGCAGACTACGGTGTCTGCTTTCTTTTTTGACACCTATCTAGAAGACAACACGGGTGAACTTTTTTTAACCGTCGCCAAGCACTAGTTTTCTAAGTGCTGCTGAGTCTACTGAGCGGCTTTCTGAGCGTTGATTTCGGGTTGGTTCGCTGAGCAGAATTGTAGCGAAAGGTACGACCCTTACCCTCGTAGGATGACACGCAGTTTCAAGGTCTGTTTTCTAAACGTTTCCTGATTTCCTACCTGCATTTCCTAATAGTTTCTCAATATTTGCCCCATTTACTTCGGTTGATTAATCATGCGCCTAAACTCTTCTGTCCTTCGACTCTCGGCTACGGTGCTGACGCTAGCCGCCGCCACAGATGCGATCGCCGCATCGCTGAATCGCCGCCCCACGCTGATTTCCCAAGTCATTGCCCAAGCGCCCCAGTTCACCCTGCCCGACTCCCTGCCCGCAGATACGGTCGTGCGGGTAGATGGCTCCAGCAGTATGCGCGTCCCCAATGAGGGGCTGAAGGGTCGCTTTGAGGGCAAATACAGCGGGTCTAGAGTAGAACTGGCCGAAAGCGGCAGTATCCCAGCGCTAGAGGCGCTCGACGCGGGCAACATCGACATTGCGGCCATCGGTCGCCCCCTGACCGAAGCAGACCGGGCCAAGGGCTTCCGAGAAGAAAAGCTAGAGCGCGAAAAGATTGCCGTGATTGTAGGCCCCAACAGCGCCTTTGACGGCGACCTCACCTTTGAGCAATTCGCTCGGATGTTTAAGGGCGAAATCACCAACTGGTCAGAAGTGGGTGGCCCAAACCTGCCAATTAAGTTTGTCGATCGCCCAGACTCTAGCGACACCCGCCTTGCTCTAAGTGGCTACGATGTCTTTAAAGAGGTGTTTGCAGGTGGGCCGATTGCGGTCGGGGCGAACGGTATGCAGGTTGCAGAAGACACCACCGAAGCCGTAACGGCGGAACTGGGCGAAAACGGCATCAGCTATGCGATCGCCGATCAGGCCATTGGCAACAGCGCCGTCAAGATCGTGCCCATGCACAAAACCCTGCCGGACGACCCCCGCTATCCCTACTCCCAGCCCCGCGCTTACGTTTATAAGGATTTGAACCCCGGCAGCGAAGCCCTGCTAGGATTTGCCACCACCGCACCGGGTCAGGAAGTGTTTGCAGCAGCCAGCCCTGCGGCATCGCCTTCCCCTAGCCCGGTTGCTGAATCCCCCTCCCCGA
>NZ_DVEA01000173.1:0-5197 GCF_015295965.1 Thermoleptolyngbya sp. M55_K2018_002 | reverse complement strand
CGTAACGCCCAACTCGGCGGCCACTCGATCCACATAGCGCCGCAAAATTGGGGATAAATAGGCATCCACAACCGTTGTGTCGCCCCGGCTCACCAGCTTCATCAGCGGGCTGACCTGGTGAGAAACCGAGACCTGCGTAAATCCGATTTGTCGCGCTAGTTCCGCCGCCTGCCGCTCGTGATCAGGATAACGATAGCCGTGCAAAAACACAATCGCGCAACTGCGAATGCCCGCTGCATAGGCATCTTGCAACTCTTCCACCAGTCCCGTTTCCAGCGGACGGAACGAAATGAGTACCTCACCTTGGGCGCTGAGGCGTTCGTCTACCTCGATAACGCGCTCATAGAGCATCTCAGGTAAGATAATTTGTCGTGCAAAAATGTTGGGACGGTTTTGGTAGCCAATTCGCAGGGCATCTCGAAAGCCTTTGGTGATCAGCAGGAGCGTGCGATCGCCCTTCCGCTCTAGCAGCGCATTGGTTGCCACCGTCGTCCCCATTTTCACCGTCGCAATCTGCCCAGCAGGAATCGGCGTATCCGACGACAAGCCCAGCAAATCGCGAATTCCCTGAATCGGCGCATCGGCGTAGCGCTCTGGATTCTCTGACAGCAGTTTATGCACGACAAGCTGCCCGTCGGGCCGACGCGCCACAATGTCGGTAAACGTACCGCCCCGATCAATCCAAAATTGCCAGCCTTGTGTCATAATGTCGCGCTCCTTCTGGTAATCGATTCAAACTCACCGTGCCAAGCCAATCGCATCTTACTTGGTAAGGTGAAGCCAAGATGAATAAAAATTTGCAAGCTGCTTTTAACATCGTCTCACCTGGATCGCTGCCAGTTATGAAAATCGTGGCTCTATTGAGCCAGGGCTTTGGCGTGAAATCTCCCCACGGTGAGGGTTGGAATCTTCTTGACTGTTTCGCCACGAAGGCATGACGCTATTGCCCTCCAGTAGTCATTGGCGGATTCCTTTAGTAGACTATCAATACTGATAGATTTCAGTTAGATCTCCGTCTGTCTGGGAATTCTGAGATAGTTGCTTTTTCCAAATCAATCGTTTTATGACCTCTGCCTCCGACAGCGAACCCACCCTCAGAGACTTGTCTAATAAGCTGGATCGGCTTTCCAGTGACGTTGGTACGCTTTCCAGTGACGTTGAAACATTTTCAGGCGATCTGAAAAAGTTCGATGAGCGCTTTGCGGATTATAGTCAGGCAACGCAGTGGGTCGTTCAGCTTGCCTTCACGCTGATTGCCAGCGCGACGCTCACAGTCATTATTACTTCAGTGTTGCGGAGGTAAAGCCTGCGAATCTCTGCCTAAGCGCCCATCCCAGAATAATGCCGCAGTCCCCGCCGCCACAGCCAGCGGTTCAGCCAAAAGAACAGCACAATCCACGCTAGGGTGATTAAGAATCCATGCAGTCGATTTCCTGGCAGCCCCACAAAGATGCTAGCCGGAAAGTAAACCAGGTAAGGCAGCGGTGTCCATTCGACGATCTGCCGGGCCAGCGGGGGAAAGACTTCCAAAGGTGCAACCACACCCGAAAAGAAAAGATAGATTAAAAACCAGATCTGCTCAATCGCGCTGGCTTTCTCGATCCAAAACGCTAGCATCGACACGGTGTATTGCATGACGAAGCGCAGCAAAAACGCCAGCGCTGTTGCCGCCGCACCCAGCAGAAAATCGCCCACGCTCGGCAGCCAGAATGCCTGGGGATAGAGCCAGAAAAACAGCCCCACCAGCACGAAGGCAAAGGGCACGCGGGCAAATCGTTCGCCCAGGTGTGATGCAAAATAGTGCCAACCAGGGTCGAGCGGTTGTAGCAGGCGCGACGACAGTTTTCCCTCCACCACGTCCCGCTCGAAATCCCACACGACCCAAACAATGGTGAACTGGCGCACCAAAAACACCGCCAAAAAATATCGCGCAAACTCCACAGGCGACAGCCCAAACTGCCCGCCCTGCGAGGCCTCCATCCACACACCCATGAGAATCAGCGGCAGACTGCCCGCCAGCACCCAGAGGATTAGCTCGGCGCGATATTCCACCATGTAGGCATAGTAGACGGACAGGAGCGTGCGGGCGGTGCGGAGCATGGGCAATCACAGAATTAGGGGTTTGGCGAATCTGGTTGGGCTGGGCTGGAGCGGGGGAGAACCGTAATGGTCTGGACGTAGGTCGGGGCAGATTCCGGGTTCAAGGAAGAAATGCCGTCTGCCATCAGCCAACACTCCAGTTGATAGACCCCCGGTTCGGCTGGAAAGGCAGCCTGTCCGATAGCAATGGTTGCCCCACCGGGCTGCGTTCGACCAGAGACAAAGAGCTGATTGCCAACCCGCGGCGTTTTGTCTTTGCCTTTTGCATCATAAAATCTCAGTCGGATTTTTGCTTCACCCATTTTTTCGATGCCCGTTTGATAGCCAAACCAGGGCGATGTCCCCGTATTGCGGAGGGCAAGTTTCAAAAGTCTTCGCTGACCAGAGCGAACCCTGGGGCGATCGCCCACAGGCACTTCATCTCCATCCATCTCGATCCAGTGCAGGCTTTCTGCCGTGCCTTGAAATCCTGCTAGATAGGTTTTTCGATCCCGAATCGGTTTGTTGAACTTGGCAAGCAAATTTCTGGTGTGGCGCTCGATTTTACTATCTTGCAACGCCCACAATCGTCCATTGCGCTCTGTGGCGGGCATTGGGCTGGCTTTCCAGTTTGTTTGGGTGAATGCCCCAATGGTTTGAATCAGGGTTGAAAGAATCAGGCTGATGAGAAACAGCGCCAAAACAAATCGTGCGCCCTGCCAGTTGCGCCTCAGCTTGGGGGCGAGATCTGCCAAAAAGTAAGCGATCAAAAAACAAGAAATAGGCAACGTGTCTGCTAGGAAGCGCGGCCCAAAAGAGTCGTTGCCACCCAGCCAAATTAAGTAGAAGCTATATTGCAGGTAAAGAAGGAAAACGCTGACCATCAGGCACAAAAGCAGCCATTCATCCCGACGGTTTTCCCGCTTCCACCTTTGCAGCAGTCGATAAGCTCCCGGAATCGCAAACAGCAGCACGGGCGAGAAGACCAGAATCCCGTTACTAGGGCTGAGCAGCAGTCCTAGAGACCCTCTTCTAAATTGCTCGAACGTCCAAGAATAGGAAGACGGGTGCTTCTCGATGTGTGAAATATATCCACCGACAATCAGGTTGCCCCAGCCGAAATAGTAGAGGTTCCAGCCCAAGTGAAACAATACGCTCGGTAATCCTAGCAAAAAGAAGACAGCTTCCTTGCGATAGGCAATAACCACGTACAGAAAAATAACGGCTGAAAACAAAGCGCTGGTGATTCGAGCGCTGGGTAGAATGCCGCAAAAAACTCCTGCCAAAAACAGCAGCAGCCTGCGGTTTTTTCCCTCACTACGCTCCACTTTGAGCAAGCACAGCAGAATCCCCGAAAGCAGCAAGTTGGAAATGGTGTGCTGGCGCAAATCCTGTGAGCAAATGGGCCAGCTTCCGGTGGCAAAGGCAAACACAAAGGTAGAAACTGCTGCAACGCTGGGGCTGAATTTGAGGCGGGTGCTGAGATAAAAGAAAACAACCGTCAAAGCAGTGGAAACGGTCGCGGCAAACTTGCTAAATCCCTGCCGATACGTTGCAAAGTCTTCGCTAGCAACGTCAGGAAACCCGGCTGGAAAAAGGTTGAAAACGCCGCCTGTGATCCCGTCCCAAAAAGCAGCCAGCTTGAGCGCAAAATAATAGAGAATGGCGAGGGGAAACGTGACCAGCGCTGGCCCGATCGGAAACCGAGAAGATAAATGACCCGTTGGTGACTCTACAAAGTAAAACGGGATGCCGCCGCCGCGATATAGATAGCCATCTCGAAACGCATCAAAGTTTAGGCTGTGGTTTTGCAGCCAGTTGAATCCCAAAAGCGTGTTGGTTACGTTGTCGCTGGAGTTCAAATCCACGCGGCCATTCATGGCGTAGACAAATACGCAGGCCCAGAAGATTGCCAGACTGGTTGCCGCAACCGGACGCTGTGCAGCGGCCTGTCGGAGGCGATCGCCCACCGTCATCCACTTCGTGACCAGACGCTCGACCAAGGACACTTGCACTTCCTGACTGACCAGATCGCAACACAGAGAGAGAGCCGAACCATAAGTTCAGATCAGCCAATCTCACACAAGCCAACATTCTAGCGGTAAGGGAGCCGTCCCGTTAAGCCGATGCGCCGTCGCCCGTATTGTCCAGACCGCCGCTTTGAAACACGCGCCCAATCACCTCTTCCACAGGCGGATCGGTCACCGTGAGGTCGGCAATGTCTAGCTCTGCCAGCAGCCGCGAGAGGATCTGAGTCAGCGCTTCCTGGGGCACGATGAAATGGGCCACGCGGCCCTCGATCGCCTTCAGGTGTCCGAAGCGTTCTAGAACCTGGGGCTGTGGGTCTTGCCCCAATTCCACCGTCACCTCGCGGCAGGGGGAAAACTGCTCCAGCAGACCATCCAGGCTGCCGTCGTAGATCAGCTTGCCCTGATGAATCATCAGCACGCGGCGGCAGAGGGCGGTGATGTCGGCCATGTAATGGCTGGTCAGCAGCACGGTGGCTTGAAACTGCTGGTTGTATTGCCGCAAAAAGTCGCGGACGCTGCTCTGGGCATTCACATCCAGCCCCAGCGTCGGCTCGTCCAGAAATAGCACCTTGGGCTGGTGAATCAGCGCCGCCAGCAGTTCCGCCTTCATGCGCTCGCCCAACGACAGCTTGCGGACGGGCTGATTGAGCTGTCGATCTAGCGCCAGCATGTCGCTCAGTTCTCCCAGGCGGCGGCGAAACTCCGCATCGGGAATGCCATAGACGGCAGCGTTGATCCGCAGCGAGTCCAGCGTGGGCAAGTCCCAGATTAACTGCTGCTTTTGCCCCATCACGAGAGTAATTTTTTGTAAAAAGTCCGGTTCGCGCCGATAGGGAACGTGCCCCGCCACCGAGATGCGCCCGCTAGAGGGGTGAATCAGCCCGGTCAGCATTTTTAGCGTGGTGGTTTTGCCTGCGCCGTTGGGGCCGAGGAAGCCGACAAATTCCCCCGGCTCAATCGCAAAGGACACGTCCTGCACGGCGGGAATATTGCGGTAGGTGCGCCGAAAGAAGTGGGTCAGCGTGCCCTTGAGTCCTGGCTCTTTGACCGCGACGGGGTAGAACTTGCTGAGGCGATCGACGGTGATG
>NZ_DVEA01000275.1:0-29745 GCF_015295965.1 Thermoleptolyngbya sp. M55_K2018_002 | reverse complement strand
GGGCGCAATAAATTCCCGCTCAATCAGGGCCTCGTATTCTGCCAGCGATCGCGCCCCACGGGCCAGTCCGTCGGCGACGGCGCAAACAGGTCGTCTGTGTTCAGCAGCAGCACCACCACCTGCGCCCCAAAGGTGCCAAACTGCCGCAAATAACCCCACTGGTTTTGCGGCCCCCAGGAGGGCGCGGCCGCATTCAGCACAATGCCCGGTCTGCCCAGCCGGAGCGCGAGAAATTGCCGCACCTGTTCGGAAATCGTGTGCGCCTGGTCTGTCCAGATGCCGCCGTGAACAATAGAGTCGCCCAGCAGCAGCACCCGCCAGCCTGCTGGGGGCATCTCGCCGGCATTCCGCAGGCTGTGCTGGTTAATCACCATACGCTTGCCCCAGCGCCGGAGCCGCTGATGGGGGCGTAGCCGATAGCCTGCTTCTGGATCGGCAACGTAGAGCGGGGGATTGCCCAGGCCCAGCACTCGCAGCCCCAGTTCCAGCAAGAGCAGCCCCATCAGCAGCAGTCCGGCCGGCCCCCCCTGGGCGATCGCCTGCATCAGCCTCTCCCAATCCATGCTGCTGGTTCATCCTCGAAGAATTCTGTTCTAAATCTTAAAAACTGTGCAGAGGTGAGCCACATAACCCTCAAGTGAAAAAAGTGTGGTTAAAATCGAGTCGGTTTGGCGCAGTTTGTCCGGCATTCGCGTCGATCTATCTACATATTCTTGATGCATTCTCGACTGTTTTCGGATTGCCCAATGACTTTGCCGCAACCCATCTCGCTGTCCTGGATCTCGCCAGACTGAATCCAGTCAACGGGGATTCGGTGCGTTGCAGGATCAAGCCAGCTAGGGCGCTGCCCAAACCGCGTTTTCAGAGTCACTTCAGCGGTTGATTAATTCTGAGTTGATCAATTCTGAAACGTTTAGGAGTTACGCAGTTGGACGATTTCTCACGGGCTGCGCCCGCGAAAAATCGTCCAAAACCCAGACAACCTAATCGCAAGTGCGTAAGTCCTATCGTTTCTAAACTTTCTAAACTCTACTTATTTAGCAAGGATTGGTACTTATGACAGACTGGAATCGAGGCATTATGAAATTCCCCGGCGCAGATAGTCCAATTGCGCTGACGCTCTCGGCGGTGCTGATCTTGGGCAGCATTGCGGCGCTGATTCTGTGGGCGCTCCAGTCTGCCTACGCGCTGCCGTAGCCCACGAGGTCTGCGATACGCCAACATACGCAAACATACGCCAAAAGGTCTGCCCAAGAGCAGACCTTTTCAATTTCAAATGTATTTAATTGTTTGCGTTGAATACGCCTAGTTCCCAATGCCAGGGACAAAAGGCGTGAATGCTGAATTTTAATTCAGTGTAGGCTGAACCCGCAGCACTCGCTCTTGAGCCTGCACGCCGATGCCTCTTTCGGAGGCAGAGGAGCTTGGGCGATGCAGCCGAGCATCTAGACGAAACAGAAGGTTCTAGACCATTGCTAGGCTGATATGCCCCAATCAAAGCAGCGTTACAAGCCGTAAGCGATCGCCGCGTCCGGTAGCGAGGCAGGAGGCACAGGCCCCGTCCGGGAAGATTGATTGAGAAACGTGCCTGTAGTCTAAGCTACCACTGGCAACTCGGCAGGCGATCGCCCTGTGACTAAACTTAATTTCTTACCCGCTGCCAAACCGGACTGGAACTTGGCAAAGCGGCTGTCGGCCGTGATCCCCGCAGACGGGCGATCGCCATGCTTGCTCGGTTTCCCACCCGTACCCATGCTGGAATTAGGGCTGGCATTGGGCAGATGCACCGTGCCGAGCAAGGCGATATGATAAGGAGTGAAATTAAGAAATGTAAAGAAGCGGGGCGGGTTATGCAAGGCAAGGTGGTTGTCATTGTGGGCGCAACGGGGGGCATTGGGTCGGCGCTGGCGCAAAAGCTGGCTCCCTTGGATGCAGCGCTGGTGCTGGCGGCGCGAGATACAGCGACGCTGAACCCGTTGGCCCATTCGCTGGCTGGTGCGCCCGGTGGCGTGCTGGCCGTGCCAACAGACATCACCGACCCGCAGCAGGCCGAAGCGCTGATGCAAAAGGCGATCGCCCAATTCGGCAAGGTAGACGTGTTGGTAAACGCAGCGGGCGCAGGCATTCTCAAGCAGTACAACAAGATCGAAC
Source organism: Thermoleptolyngbya sp. M55_K2018_002 (assembly GCF_015295965.1). Taxonomy (NCBI): domain Bacteria; kingdom Bacillati; phylum Cyanobacteriota; class Cyanophyceae; order Oculatellales; family Oculatellaceae; genus Thermoleptolyngbya; species Thermoleptolyngbya sp. M55_K2018_002. The sequence goes on along the minus strand of NZ_DVEA01000275.1, from coordinate 27,594 downwards.
CCGCCGACCTGGATGCCATGCTGGATTTGAACCTGAAGGGCAGCTTCTACACCTGTCAGGCCGCCGCCAACGTCATGAAGGAACACAAGTCAGGGCACATCTGCAACGTAATCGGGATTTTGGGACAGCACCCGATGGCGATGGCGGCGGCCTACTGCGCTTCTAAGTTTGGCGTGGTGGGCTTCAGCAAGTGCATGGCAGACGAGCTAAAGCGCTTTGGCGTGAAGTTCACCCTGTTTTACTTTGGTGGCGTGGATACGCCCTTCTGGGATCAGGTCAGCCTCAAGGTCGATCGCACGAAGATGCTGCGCCCGGAGACGGCGGCCGACGCTATTCTGTTTGCTCTCACGGCAGAACCCCAGGCAGTGCCGCTGGAGATCAACATCCAGCCTGAAAGCCACTTGTTTTTTGGCTAACCTTATTTTTTGGCTAATTTTTTTGGCTAATATTGGCTGATGCTTTGGGCGGATGCTCCGAGTGGGGATCAAATGAACCCTCCTCAAGCGGCAAATCTCGGAAAAATGCCCGTTGACGGCCCGCTTTGTTACAGTTTGCAACATATAATGAGAGCTAGTGTAAATAGGTATCTCAGAGGGTAGCGCGTACATGCGGGTGGCGATCGCAGGGGGAGGATTGGCCGGGTTAGCCTGCGCCAAGTATTTAGTAGACGCAGGGCACACGCCCATCGTGCTGGAAAGCCGGGACGTGCTGGGCGGGCTGGTGGCGGCCTGGAAGGATGCCGATGGCGACTGGTATGAAACCGGGCTGCACGTCTTTTTTGGGGCATACCCCAACATGCTCCAGTTGTTTAAGGAACTGGACATCGAAGATCGGCTCCAGTGGAAAGAACACACGCTGATCTTCAACCAGCCGGAGAAACCCGGCGTGCTGTCGCGCTTCGACGTGCCCGACATTCCCGCACCGTTCAACGTCATCCTGTCGATTCTTCGCAACAACGACATGCTGACCTGGAATCAGAAAATTCGCTTTGCCATTGGGCTATTGCCAGCGGTGGTGCGCGGTCAGCAGTATGTGGAAAACATGGATAAGTACTCGCTGCTGGAGTGGCTGCGGCTGCAAGGCGTGGACGAGCGGGTCAACAGCGACATTTTTGTGGCCGCTTCCAAGGCGCTCACCTTTATCAATCCTGAAGACGTGTCGGCAACGGTTCCTCTGACGGCGCTGAACCGCTTTTTGCAGGAGCGCTACGGCTCGAAGGTGGCGTTTCTGGATGGGTCGCCGACGGAGCGCCTGTGTCAGCCCATTGTGGACTATGTGACCGAGCGCGGCGGCGAGGTGCTGCTGAAGAAGCCGCTGAAGCAGATTTTGCTCAACGAAGACGGTACGGTACGCGGGTTTGCGGTGCGCGGGCTGGACGGTGCGCCGGATGAGGTGGTGACGGCGGATGTGTATGTATCTGCGATGCCCGTGGATGTGATGAAGGCGCTGATGCCGGAGCCGTGGACGAAGCTGGAATTCTTCCAGAAGATGGAGGCGCTGGAAGGCGTGCCCGTGATCAACATTCATTTATGGTTTGACCGCAAGCTAACGGATGTGGATCAACTGCTCTTTTCGCGATCGCCCCTGCTCAGCGTCTATGCCGACATGAGCAACACCTGCCGCGAATACGCCAACCCCGACCGCTCGATGCTAGAACTCGTCCTGGCTCCGGCAAAGGACTGGATTGACAAGTCCGAGGCGGAAATTCTGGCGGCGACGATGGCAGAACTGAAGAAGCTTTTCCCAGATGACCTGGCGGGCGACCATTCGGCCACGCTGCTGAAATACAAAATCGTGAAAACGCCGCGCTCGGTCTATACGGCCGCACCGGGAATGCAGGCGTGTCGCCCTGACCAGGCAACGCCAATCGACAACTTCTTCCTTGCCGGAAGCTACACCATGCAGCGCTACTTGGGCAGCATGGAGGGTGCAGTGCTGTCGGGTAAGCAGGCGGCCGAGGCGATCGCCCAGCGATTCCCCGCCTCTCCGGTCGATTCTGCGCCGCCCGACTTGGTGGCCACTTCAGCCCGATAAATCACTCCAGCGGTTTCATTTCTGGAATGCTAATCGTTTCAAATGAACCGCAGGTGACGGATTACTGATAGGTTTAACTGTATTCCTCCAGCCCTGCGATGTAATGCTGCAACTGCCGAAGCCTTCCTGCAAAACCGTCCTGGTATCTCTGGACGATTCCTATGAGCGCTGTCGCCAGATCACCCAGGAATATGCCAAGACGTTTTATCTTGGGACGCTGCTCATGCCGGAAGAAAAGCGTCGGGCGATTTGGGCGATTTATGTCTGGTGTCGGCGCACGGATGAACTGGTGGACGGAGCAGAGGCAGCCTACACCACGGATGAAACGCTCGATCAGTGGGAAGAAAACCTAGAAACGATCTTTGCGGGGCATCCGCTGGAGGATGTGGACGTGGCGCTGGTGGATACGCTGGAGCGCTTTCCGCTGGACATCCAGCCCTTCCGCGACATGATCGAAGGACAGCGGATGGATTTGTATCGCAACCGCTACGAAACCTTTGAGGAGCTAAAGCTGTATTGCTATCGCGTGGCGGGCACGGTAGGGCTGATGTCGGCGGCGGTGATGGGTGTGGACGACAGCCGCCGCACGGCTCCGTGGAGCAAGGGCGGGTTGGTCGATCCAACGCAGGAGGCGATCGCCCTCGGCATTGCCAACCAGCTCACCAACATTCTCCGCGACGTGGGTGAGGATGCGCGACGCGGCCGAATTTATCTGCCGCTCGAAGACCTAGCGCTGTTCAACTACACCGAAGCCGATTTGTTTAACGGCGTGGTAGACGATCGCTGGCGAGAGCTGATGAAGTTTGAAATTCAGCGGGCGCGAAAGTTTTTTGTGCAAGCTGAAAGCGGGGTCAGCCTGCTGAGCCGTGATGCACGATTCCCGGTGTGGTCGGCGCTGATGCTGTATCGGCAAATTTTGGACGCGATCGAGCGCAACCGCTACGACGTGTTTCGCAAGCGGGCCTACGTGTCGGGGCCGCGCAAGCTGCTGAGTTTGCCGCTGGCGCGTCTGCGGGCCGAGGTTCTGTAGTCCACAAACGAACCCCTGTTCTATGTTGCTACCCGACTCCAGCAGGTTTCAATTCACCCCAGATTTCACCATTTGCCGCCTGCTGAATGGGATGTGGCAGGTGTCGGGAGCGCACGGACGGATTGACCCCAAGGGGGCGATCGCCAGCATGGTGGATTATCTCGACGCGGGCTACACCACCTGGGATCTGGCCGATCACTACGGCCCGGCAGAAGACTTTATCGGCGCGTTTCGGCGGCAGCTTGCGGCAGCGCGGGGCGAGGCGGCGCTATCTCAGGTGCAGGCGTTTACCAAATGGGTGCCCCGGCCGGGCCCCATGCCTCGCGCCGTCGTAGAGCGCAGCATCGACGTGTCGCGCCAGCGCATGGACACACCTTGTCTCGACTTGCTCCAGTTTCACTGGTGGGACTATGGCGACCCGGCCTATCTGGACGCGCTGAAGCACATGGTGGATTTGCAGCGCGACGGTAAACTCCGCCATCTGGCGCTCACCAACTTTGACACCGAGCATCTGCAAATCATCCTGGACAGCGGCATCCCCATCGTGTCGAACCAGGTGCAATATTCCCTCGTCGATCGCCGCCCGGAGGCCTACATGGCGAAGCTCTGCCAGGAGCGGGGCGTGCATTTGCTGACCTACGGCACACTCTGCGGCGGCTTCCTGTCCGATCGCTACCTCGGCAAGCCAGAGCCGCGCCGGGGCGAACTGGCCACCGTGTCTCAGCAAAAATACAAGCGCATGATCGATGCCTGGGGCGGCTGGGACTTGTTTCAGGACTTGCTGAAAACCCTGGCGGCGATCGCCCATAAGTACGGAGTCAGCCTGTCGAATGTAGCAGTGCGGGCCATTCTCGACCAGCCGGCTGTGGCGGGGGTCATCGTGGGCACGCGCCTCAGCATTGCTGAACATCGTGCCGACAATGCCCGCGTGTTTGACTTCCAGTTGGATGCCAACGACTGGCAGCAAATTGAGCAGGTTTCGGGGCGATCGCGCAACTTGCTCAACCAAATTGGCGACTGCGGCGACGAGTATCGGGGCTAGGCTGGCGCAATCTGTCCCGCCACCACAGTTAGCACCTGCGACGACCGGAGCCACTGCGAATCGAAAGAATCCAGATGCGTCGTGGTGATCAGGGTTTGGAACCGATCTTGAATCGTGTCCAGCAGCTTGTGCTGACGCTTGGGGTCTAGTTCGGCCAGCACGTCGTCCAGCAGCAGCAGCGGCGGCTCTCCCACGACGGATTCGATCAGCTTCAGTTCGGCCAGCTTCAGCGCCAGCACCAGGGTTCGCTGCTGCCCCTGGGAGCCATATTGACGCGCAGGCGTGTGGTTGATGGTGAACTCGATTTCGTCGCGGTGGGGGCCGACGAGGGTGGTGTGCTGCACCTGTTCGGCGATCGACCGCTGCTGAATCTTGTCCAAAACCGCCTGCTGAATCAGCGCCGGGTCGTCCTTTTCCATCGGTACGCTGGGCGCATAGCGGATCTCTAGGCTTTCTCGGCTGCCGCTGATGTCTCGATGCCAGAATTCCGCCAGGGGCGCAATGCGGGCGATCGCCCGGGCCCGGCGACGGATGACCCGCGTGCCCAGAGTCGCTAGCTGGGCATCCCACACCGCAAGCTGGGCGCGATCCAGCGGGATGGCGGCCTCGGTACGGCTGGAAGATTGCTTGAGCAGGGCATTGCGCTGGCGCAGCGCCAGAGTATATTGCTGCAACAGGTGCGCGTAGACGGGTTCAAGCTGGGTCAGCAGCGTGTCGAGCCACTGGCGGCGATGCCCCGGCCCGCCGCGCACCAGTTCCAGATCCAGGCTGGAAAATTCCACGGCGCTCATCGTGCCCAAAAATTCCACCTGACGCTTCAGCGTTTGCCCGTTCAGCGACACGGTGCGCCGCCCGCTGCTCCGCAACACCAGCCCCAAATCCACAGAGCCGCTGTCTCGCTCCAGCAGTGCGGCAATGCTGCCTTCTTCGGCTCCCTGTTGCACCAGATCGCGATCGCGGTTACTACGGTGCGATCGCAGCGTGGCCAGCAGTTCCACCGCCTCCAGCAGGTTTGATTTGCCCTGGGCATTGTCGCCCACCAAAATCGTCTTCGGCGCAGCGAAACTCACCGCCTGATCCCGGTAGTTGCGAAACTGGCGCAGATGCAGCGATCGGAGGAACATGAGCGGGCAGGAATCGGGGGCAGATTGCGGTAATCCCTAGCCTAGCAGTCCAGCGTCGTCTCTCGTTCCCATGTGGAAATGTGGGCGCTGTATTCGTTCCAGGCTTGTCGCTGGAGCTTCAGATACGCCTGGGTAAAGGCGGGGCCTAGCGCCTGGGGCAGCACGGGGCTGGCTTCAAATCGGCGCAGGGCTTCTAGCAGATACAGCGGCAGTTGGGGCACTGTGCCAGGGGGCAGCGGCTCGGTGTAGCTGTTGTTGTCGTAGCGGGGGCCGGGGTCGCGCTTGTGGGCGATGCCGTCGAGTCCGGCGGCAATCAGGGCGGCGGGTAGCAGGTAGGGATTTGCCGCGCCATCGGCCAGTCGCAATTCAAACCGACCGGGTTCGGGAATGCGGACCATGTGGGTGCGGTTGTTGCCGCTGTAGCTGACGGTGTTGGGCGACCAGGTGGCTCCAGAGGTGGTGACGGGCGCGTTGATCCGCTTGTAGGAGTTGACCGTGGGATTGGCGATCGCACATAGCGCCTCAGCAGAATGCAGCACGCCGCCGAGAAACTGGTAGGCCAGCGGCGATAGCCCCAGTTCGCCCTCTGGGTCTGCAAACAGGTTGGTGTCTCCAGCGCTGTCCCAGACTGAAAAATGGACATGGCAGCCGTTGCCCGTTAGGTGGGCAAAGGGCTTGGGCATAAAGGTGGCCCGCAGGCTGTGCTTTTCGGCAATGGACTTGACCATGTATTTGAAAAACGCCTGCCGATCGGCCGTCACCAGCGCATCGTCATAGGTCCAGTTCATTTCAAACTGACCGTTTGCGTCTTCGTGGTCGTTTTGATAGGGCCCCCAGCCGAGGGCGATCATGCTGTCGCAGATCTCGCGGATCACGTCGTAGCGGCGCATCAGGGCTTGCTGGTCGTAGCAGGGCTTGCTCTGGCGATCGCCCGCGTCGGAAATCTCCTCCCCGCTGGGCGACAGCAAAAAATACTCGCACTCCACACCCGTTTTCACCCGCAGCCCCATCTCCGCCGCCTGCTGGATCACTCGCTTTAGCACCAGGCGCGGCGCTTGCTCTAGGGGCTGGCCATCGACGCGGTGTAGGTCGGCGGGCAGCCACGCCACGTCCGGCCGCCAGGAAAGCTGAAACAGCCGATCTACATCAGGAAAGGCCAGAATATCGGGGTCGGCCGGCGACTGATCCAGCCACGCTGCAAACCCGGCAAAGCCCGCCCCATTCGCGGCGATCGCATCAATACTCTCAGCAGGCACCAGCTTGGCCCGCTGCACCCCAAACAGGTCCGTAAAGGAAATCATGAAATAGCGAATATTTCGCGCACGGGCGATCGCAGACAACGAGTTGGGCGAAGAATTGGACATGGCGGCTCAGTCACCGAAACACTAGACCTGGAAGTTATACACCAATTCCAGATCTCCGATCGGTACACAGCAGACAGCGCCGCAGTCCACCCTCCGGTTACGGCTACAATTGCCTCCCGCCGCCGCCGTCCTGTAGGATGCGCTTGCGCCAGCGGAACTCATCAAAACCTTGCAGGACGGTGCGTTATGGCTACGCCTAACAGCATCCTACAACCCAAAACTACAACCCAAACCCTACGAGGCGCTGTTGCGCTTTTGCAGCATGGTCGATTCGGCTGGAATTGCGATCAGATTATCGCCGTAGGTGCGAATCAGCCCGCGCTGGCGCAGCTTGCCCATCAGCCGGGTCACCGTGACGCGAGTAGAGCCGATGGCGCTGCCGATTTGGGCGTGGGTCAACGACCACGGCAAATAGTAAGTATCGTCGCTGGGTTCGCCAAATTCTTCTACCAGCAGGGTGATGAATCCCAGCAGGCGATCGATGGTGCGGCGCTGCCCCAGCGTACTCAGCCACAGCAGCTTGCGCTGGTGCTGCAATCGGAAGGCATCCAGCACTTCCCGACGAAAGTGGGGCCAGTTGTCCAGATCGTGCCAGTAAAGCCAAATCACCGAGGTCTGTTCGACATGGGCAAAGGCCTGGAGCGTAAAGGGCGATTGCGCCACGATTTCAAAGGGTTGACCCGCGCCGACAAACCCCAGAAATGCCTCTTCGGAGTTGATTCGGGGCAGGCGGGAGGAACTGCCGTTGGCGCTGACCTGCGCCTCACCCACCAGCCGCACCGCGCCTCGCTGCACCAGGTACAGCAGTCCAGGACGTGCCGGAATCTTTTCATCCTTTGCAAAGGTGCGGGTGCGGTAATGCTCCTGGGCCCAGTCCAAAATCCGCTGCCACGTCAGAAACGGTCTAGAAGAGTCAGCCTGAGAAGACACAGAATACATGAGGCAAGTCCTGGGAATTCAGTAAGTCGTGCTGAAGTGTGCTGTTGCGTTGAACCAAGTGCAAACCCCGAAGTAGATCATGTGACGGCTCAGCCCAAACGGCAGAGTGCTGCTCAGGCAGAAACCTCAAGTTATAGGTGGTTTAGATATTTCCACTTACGTAATCTAGCGTACCGACCTCGTTCAGCCTTTCCGCATTCAGGACTACCAACTTTAGACCGTCAACAGGGGGAACCGACAGCAGTGAACCGCAAAAGCTAAGAATAGAAAATTAATTATTCTTGTGATTCTAGCGCACGCTTTCAGAATAGCTTCACACTTTATCAATCATAGTAGGGAATTTTACGGAGTCTAGGTTACTCACAATACGTAAATCTCCTTTGAAAGTGTGCGGGAAAGTGGATAGCACCGCCGTAAACTCCCGCAGTTTTTTACGAGACTTTTACAAAAGCTTTGACTGTTTAAGGATTAGCCCTCCAAAATGAGGATTGGGCCAGAATGAGGGTGGGGGCGATCGCCCGTTTGCTTCTGTTCGCGCCTGATCGCTCCTGAGCGGTTCGCAGCGCCCCAGTCTGCGATCTGGCTCTGGTACAACCTGGTTTTTGGAGCCTGTCGAGCGTGTCTGACCCAACGGTGACCGTGACCATCAAGCTATTTGCCGCCTATCAGGAAGCCTACAGTATGCCAGAGCTAGTGCTGGCGCTGCCGCAGGGGGCAACCGTCGCTGAGGTGTGCGATCGCCTGTTGCAGGAGCATCCCGAACTGGAGCAGTGGCGATCGCTCACTCGCTTTGGCGTGAACTATCAGTTCGTAGAGCCGGACTGGGTGCTGCAAGACGGCGACGAGGTTGTGCTAATTCCCCCGGTCAGCGGCGGCTGATGCAGGCGGCCGACGCACGGATCTGCTAGCTTGAGCCGCCGTTCACAAGATTCCAAAACACTCCGAAACGGAGAGGGTGGGATTCGAACCCACGGTCCTTTTGGGACACTCGATTTCAAGTCGAGCGCATTCGACCACTCTGCCACCTCTCCGAGCTTTTTCAATCTTATACCGAAAGGACTGACGCAGTTGGGCAACTTCTCGTGGGCGCAGCTCGCGAGAAATCGTCCGACACCTAGAAAACTTCGCAGTGCGTAAGGCCTGACCGATTCGAGATTTTCGAGATTTTGGATGGGCGATTGGCAGAGTTGGCGGGAGGGGGCGATTCGCGAAGCGATCCCTACGGGAAACGTTTTTAAGCAGAAGTTCACCCGCTCAGGTGAGACGCTCGGATGAGGTGTGGGCCGGGTCTGCCGCCCTATTCTAAAAGCATGGAATTCAAAAGGAAACCAGCTATGAACCTCTCCTATCGCGGTATCAAATACGAAGCCAACGTTCCCGCCGTCGCCACAGTTTCGGGGAAAGTGATTGGTAAGTACCGTGGGGTTGAGCTACACGCTCAGGTCAAGAAAGAGCAATAGTTCATCCGCCATGCGACGTTTTTGGTAGTTTTTGGTAGAAAAAAATCGGATTTCCGAAGCGACATAACACCTGGCAGGGGGCTGCTGGGTGTTTTTCTTTTGGAACTTCCGCAGTTGGACGATAGAACCCCTATCGCAAGTGTGTAAGTCCTGCCTGTGTTGGGGTTTGGGCATTGGGGTTTGGGCGTTGGGGTTTGGGCGCTGGGGTTTGGGCGGTCAGGGTAGGCGATCGCACGCCCGCTGCCCGCCAAACTTCTGGATAATCAAGTCGTCGTAGGTATCGGCAATGGTCACCACAGACAAAATGCAGGTTTGCAGTTCCATCAAGTCCATGTTCTCCCCACCCAAGACGCTGTGCGAAAAAATCACGCCGCCCGTCTCTGCCAGATGAAACGCGCCAAACCGCATCCGGTGGTTTTCCATCAGTAGATATCGCATCAGCGGCTCATCCGTTCGGCTGCCCAGGGTAACGCAGCTACTCGCCTTGACAATTGCCAGTTCTCGCTCGTCCCAGGGATGTACCTCCCAATCCAGCACTTCTACCTCAACCTTGGCCGAACCGTAGGACAGGTTAAACCGGGGAGCATAGGACAAAACTTGCAGCGAGTCCTTGAATAGCGCAGAGGTCGTGAGGTAGTCCGACACCTTGCGATAGGTCAGTTCTTGAACTGCGTTGGTAAACGTCAAAGGCATAGCGTGCGATAAGAAAAACGTAGGAGCGAGACGCGATCGATTCTGTGCCATCGATCCAATGCCATAGTAAGCTTTCGGATGACTGGATGGCTGTCTTCTAGCGGCTGTCTTCTAGCTGTCTTCTGTGTCTTTTGGTGGAGTCTTCTCGCCGTTTTTCTGCGGTCGTCTTGCTATGCTTCAATCGCGCCAGTCGGATGAATTGCGCCAGTCGGATGCCCGTGGAGCCTATGCGGTAGATGATTTGCCCAGTGGGGCGATTCCCGTAGGGGTCGCGTCGCAAATCGCCCCTCATTCTCTGCAAGGCACAAGCGACCTGGAAACCTGGGCAGCGCGGAGCTATCGGCGGCTGCTGGCCATCCTGGGCAATTCCCGGAGGGATCGCTTTGCGAATCGCCAACCCACTCAGCCCGCCGACCACGCCCACGCCCGGATGCTGCTGCTGGCGCTGCTGTGCATCCCGCTCTATCAGCAGCGCAAACTGCTGGCGGTACATTGGCTATCCCTCAAACCCGATGAGTTTGCGCTAGATCAACTTTTGACCGCTGCCAATCATCAGCACGGGCTGGCGTTTCCGGTGGCGGCCCTGCCTTCCTTGTCGCTTGAGACGAATGCGGCCCTGCTTGCGCTGTTGCGATCGCTCTTTCTCTGCGCTCCCTACCCGGTGGCGCGGCTGGGGCAACTGTATGAGCAGTGCCTCGCCTGGGCCCCGTCTCCCGGACAAGGTGCGCCGAGGGCTGCCCCAAAAGCAGACGGCCGCAAAGCACGGGGAATTTACTACACGCCGGAGCCGCTGGTGAACTACTGCGTTTCGCAAACCCTGGGGCGACTGTTGAGCGACCCTACCCAAAAGCTTCTGGGGGGTCCGCGCGTCTTCGATCCGGCGGCGGGGGGAGGGGCATTTTTGCTGGCGACCTATGATGCGCTGCTGCGGTGGGTAGCGGGTTGGTCTGCGAATTCGGCGAGTGTGGACGGGGCAACTGTCCCCCCCTGTACCCAGCGGCCCCCAATCGCCCCAATAGATTGTCCAGATCGCCTAGATCGCCTAGATTACCCAGTGGATTGCCCAGTAGATTGCCCAGTAGATTGGCACACTCGTCAGCAAGTGCTGCTCGACTGTATTTATGGGGTGGATGTGGATGAAACGGCGATCGCCCTCACCCGTCTCTCGCTCCAGCTCAAGCTGTTGGAAGGTCAGCCGCCGCCGGGATTTGTGCTACCCGACCTGACGCAAAATCTAGTTTGTGCCGACGCGCTGCTGGGTCTGGACTGGGTCACCGCCTTTCCATCAGCCGCACAGGCAGGCGGGTTTGTTGGGCAACCCGCCCTATATCGACGCTGCCCAGATGAGTCTGGAAACCCCCGACTGGCGACGTGCCTGCACCAAGCGCTATGGCTGCGCGAGGGGCAACTGGGACTTGTTTTGCGTATTTATCGAGCGATCGCTGGAGTTGTGTCGTCCGGGTGGAATGACGAGCTTGGTGGTGCCCAACAAGCTGCGATCGGCGGGGTATGCTGCCACAGCGCGATCGCTCTTAGCAGAGAACTGTCAGCTTGTGGCGCTGCGGGACTATGCACAGGTGGCGGTGTTTCGGGCGGCGGTCTATCCGCTGGTGTATGTGGCGCGGCGGGGAAAGCCGGAAAAGCCAGGTTTGGGTTCTCTAGGACAGGACTCGATTCGTGCAAGTGCGCCAGTGACCCAAGAGCCAGTGCCCCAAAATCCAGTGCCTTATAAGCCAGTGCCCTATGAGGTGATGGAAACACTGACGGAGGTGGGGCGGCGGCAATGGCTATACGCCAAGGGCGAAGCATGGTGGCTGGGCGATTCGCAGCAGGCAGGCAGCCTAATGGCGCGGTTGCAGCAGCTTCCGACGCTGGGGCAAATTGCCAGCGTGCGGGGAGCGGCGACGGTAGCCGAAGCCTATGACCTCCAGCACTGGATTTGCAATCATCCCACGCCTGCACCCAGCGACCTGCGCCTGGTCAACAGCGGCACGATCGATCCCTATCGCCTGCGGTGGGGCGATCGCCCGTTGCGCTATTTGGGCGATCGCTACCTGCACCCCATCCTGCCTGCACAACACTTGTGCCAACTTTCGCCCCAGCGCCAGCGACAGGCTACCCAACCCAAGCTAATCGTCGCGGGCATGACCCGACGGCTGGAGTGTGCGCTGGATGAGTCAGGGGGCGTGCTGGCGGGAAAATCGACCTCGATTATTCAAGCGCCTATTCAAGCGCCCAACTCGTCCTCCCCTCTAGCCAATCCTCTGGCGGCCTGCCCTGATCTGCTGTGGCTGCTGCTGGCGATTCTGAACAGTTCGCTAATCCACTGGTACTTCGTGCAGCGGCACGGCGGCAACGCGCTCCAGGGCGGCTATTTGCGCGTGGGGCCGCCCCAGTTGCGCCAGATTCCCATAGCGCTGGGTGAAAAGAGCGATCGCCCTGGGCTACACCAAGTCCTAATTGACTTGGCGAAACAGCGGCATCAGTTCGGAATAAGTCAAGACCTGAGGGCGATTCGCGACGCGATCCCTGCGGAAATCGCCCAGCTTGATGCCCAAATCGACGCAGCCGTTTACGCACTCTACGACCTGAGCGCACCTGAGATGGCAGAAATCCACGAAGAAACTCGCCCGCAGACAAGCGGTTTAGCGGACTAAGCGGGTTAAGGATTAACCTGTCTAGCCTAGAACGGAATATCATCATAGTCGGCCGTTTCCACGGGAGCCTTGGCGGCGGGGGCAGCTTTGGCCGTGGAGGCTGCATAGGCCGGCGGAGTAGCCGGAGTAGTCGCAGCAGGGCGGGATGCGGCTGTCCCTGGTACGTCGGCAGTGGAGGACTTCAGGCTGGCATCAGCTTCGATGCGGTGAATGCGGGATACCGTTAGCTCTGCCCGCTTTTCCTTAAAGCCCTCTGGTCGGTCGATCATGTTCATGCCCAGCCGACCTTCGAGAATGACGCGATCGCCCACATGAAACCCTGCCTGGATCTCTTGCGCCAGATTGCCCCAGCCCACTACCTTGATCTGTCCTGGCGGCTCGTTATCGCGCAGCGCCGCAAACTGCACCGTCATCTCAGCAATTGGCGTTTGACTATCGGAGGTATAGCGAAGCTGCGGCTCTTGAATCACCTCAGCCATCAAAATGCAGTTGTTCATAAATGCTCCTGGCGGTGTGGTTGGCTCAACCCAAGCAGAGTACAGGTGTATTTCTTAAACTCATATTTTAACATCTGTCCTAGGCAGGCGATCCGGGTCGATTATACGGTGATGGCTCCCAAAAAGCTGTCTGGCGAAAAATAGCGGTGAATAGGGCGCATCCCAGTTCTGCAAGTTTGCCCCCATCCCCCAGCCCCTTCTCCCTTTTTGGGAGAAGGGGAGCCGGATTGGCAGTCCCTCTCCCGCTTTGGGAGAGGGATTGAGGGTGAGGGCTACAAAAGTGGGATACACTCGGTGAAGACTTCGCCAGCCACGCAACGAATTGCCAAAAGAACAGCAAAACGGACAGCAAAAAGAACCCAGGCAAAACACGCTGAGTTCTTCTTGGCTTATTGGCTTAATGGAAACTTTGGATAAAATCGCCGCCAGGAAGTTGCAGTCAGCGTCGGCAGCTTTAGGATGACGTTTCGTATGGCGCTAAGTTTCGTATGGCGCTACATCGCCTCAATCCCAGCACAGGGCTAGCTCTGGACGTGCGTTCCCAAAATTTGCGCCAGTCCAGGCACGGCCGCTTCCACGTCGCCCTTGACCGAGGTTCGCAGCTTGCTGTAGGAAGCCCGCACTACGCTGTTTTTGGCTTTTTCAATCTTGTGGTCGGTGACGCTGAGCAGGGTGTCTGCCGTGCGATCGCGGTTTTGGATTAGGTGCTGCACCGGGTCGCCCGACTGGATACCCTCATTCCACATAGGGTCTAGCGCAGCGAGGGCTTCGGGCAATAGCCGCCGAATTGCGCCGGAAATATAGCTTGGCTCTACGCCTTTCACAACTCCGTAAGCGGCTTTCAGCGCCAGCCCCGAAATGCCTCCTCTGGCGGCAACCTGTTCGTCAATGAGCTTGACGCAATCTGCTACGAGGTTTTGAGTGGTGGTTTGATCGCTGAGTGTGTCGCTAAGCGCCATGATGCTGTGCCTCTTTGCTATGCCTCAATGGGTCGGTGAATGCGTTCGGTGAACGTTCTAGGTAGAAACGCTAAGTGGCTGCGTGAGGCGAGTTCTTCTCATGCCCACAGCCTTACTCTGCCCACTTCTTCTTGATCTAAGCCAGGTTATCTGGAATCTTAAGATTTCTATAGCGATCTTCGGACAGTCTTAACAAGTATGTAAATCTTTTTTTGACTGGAGCTTATCTTACAGCAGGATTTCGGTCTTTAGGCTCCAGTTCTGCTGTCTCATTTTTTCCAGGGCAGTTTGGTGCCCATTTCGGTCAGGGCTGAAATCACCAGGTACACAATCACCAATCCGGCACTGATTAGAAAAATTGGCAAGTCGTCTGGCATGAGGGAAAGGGCGGGGAGAAGGGGTAAACCTCGAATCAAAGCCCCTCAGGGTTGGATGGATCTTTGGGTTTCGTTGGGCTGGTTATGAATCTGGTTATGAATCTCTACTTTTGTCTGAGCATTCGATTTCCAGCTTTGATTTACTTGTTCAGTTTATAGAAGTTTACTTATAGAAGTTTATAGAAGTTTGGCGTTCTCTATGCTGGTTCATCTCCCGGCAACCGATCCACTGTCTGCAAGTAGCTCGCTGATCCACCGAGCAGAGTTTTTGCTTCAGGAGATGGCGCTGCTGCTGAAGATTATTCTGGAGTTCATTGCGATAGGCTTTCTGGGCTTTGGACGATTTCTCGCAGGCGCAGCCCGCGAGAAATCGTCCAACTGCGTAAGTCCTAGAGGCTATTGAGGCTATTGAGGCAGTTGCAGACAGTCGAGGGTTCGCAGCGTTGCCGCAGCCGCATAGTTGCGCTGGGAGGCGGCGTTGGGCGCAAAGTTGTTGCCCTGCTCATTCAGCGGAGACGCAACACCGCAGAAGCCCGATAGCTCGGTAATAGTCGCCGAGGCCCAGTGGTTTGTGGTGTCGGCAAAGGTTCGGGTAGGCTGATTCAGCAGCAGGGTAGGCGACGAGCCACGCGCCGTCAGCGCAAACTCAGCGGCTCGCTTTAGCACAGACACCAGTTCAGCACGGGTCACGGGCTGTGCCGGACGGAATGTGCCGTCTTCGTAGCCGCGCACAATATTGTTGTCGCGGGCAAATTGGATCTTGGCGGCGCTCCAGCGGGATGCATTGACATCTCGATAGGGGTCACCGCTGGCGGCGGTAGGAATCCGCAGATTGATGTTGGGCGCTTTGGTGAGCGCATCCAGCACCATCGACACCAACTGCTCGCGGGTTAGCGTATCCAGTGGGCGGAAGGTGTTGTCGGGGAAGCCCGAAATGAATCCAGCAGCAACCGCGTTGCGAATTTGCGTGGCGTAGATGTCTCTAGAAATGTCCGTGAAGGTGACTGGGACGGGCGTGGGGGTTGGGGTTGGAGTCGGCGTGGGCGTGGGGGTCGGCGTGGGCTGTGTAGCGACATCTCCGGGCGGGAAGACCCCTTCGTAGGTGAGATAGACGTGGCCCAGCGTGCGATCGCCAAAGGTGCGCTTGGTAAATCGCCAGCCCGGTTGCAGCGTAATTTTGGCAAAGTCTTCCGTTAAGCCATTCGCCCGTCCGATAAGCAGTTGCGGGCGAGAGCGGTCGTTGGGCACGCCCAGCATCACCAAGTCGCCGTTTTGCGGCAGAATCCGAATGCTGTAATCCAGCCCCAGATCTTGGCCATTGACCCGGATCGAATAGCCGTTGCGGTCGGTGGCGCGGTTGCAAATACCCGTGAAATCAAACTGGAGCAGCAGCGGTGTAACGATGGTTGGATTTGTCCCAGACTCGCTCCAGCAGGGGCGTGCATCAGACACTTGCTCCAAAATCAGCAGCCGGCGGGTGGTCACGCCAGAAGACGACACGGCGATAAATCGACCCTGGTCTACCTCTTGCTGGCCAAAGGTGGTGGCAGAGGTGGGAGCGGAAATAGACAGAGCACCCAGCGCGATCGCGCTAAGGGCTACGAGACGATGACGCAAACGTTTCATAGCTGAGATGTGAAATGAAGTAGGACTGCAAAATTGAGTGCCGCGGCCGGGCTGGATCGAGCAGCAACAGGACGCTGAGAATCAGATCTCCAGCGCGATCGCCACCCGCTACCCACAGCGTAGGCATCAGAAGGTTTCCAAGCTTGTGGATTGACCGTTCGGGGCATCCAACCATTTGCAGTCGGTCTACATCTGACATCTGCTAGTGTTCCCAAAGACAGCCCGCCGATCAAACGAAGTCGAGGAGCGGGGCAAGTAAAATGGGCTGATGTGGCTTGAGGCTTGGCTGGCTGGACGTTCCGGCTCATCCAAATCCTCGAAAGCAGCCTATTCCACTGGGCTAAAACTAACGACATCAGTACCAGACAACACTACAAACAGTTCGCGATTGGTGCGCCCAAACTGGCAGACAACGCTGACCACAGACTCGCCATTGGGCCTGCCATCAGAAAGAACCGTAGAGCGAATGATTTGCCGAAATGGCCCACTCTCAGCCACAATATCATTCCAATAGGTCTGGATTGAGCGGGCGCTGATATCGTTTACATCTTGTAGGCTGGCTTCGTAGTCTGCAACGGCCGACTCGAACTGCTGGTCTCCAAGACGGCTGATAAAGCTTTCGGCGATCGCCGTTAGGGAAACTTGCGAAATTTGACGAGCTTCTGGAGCAGTCTGTGCCTGCGCTTGGGGTAGGGCAACGCCGACCAGCATTACGGCAGGAACGAGGACAAACAGAAATGCTGATTTCATAACGAATTCCATGGGGTAGATTCGAGCACCGATTCCATATCCCATGACTGTGGCTCAGTTCAATTTGTGCCCAGCGTTGAAAAGAAGTTTGGAAGCAACCAGGACGCTGGAAATCGGAACTCGATGTGGGTCATTCAATCCTATTTCCACCTTTCAAAGAACCCATACGGTTCACAGCCCTGAAACTGCTTTTCTGTAATAAATCGTTAGACCAGAGCGTCTCCCTAGCGGTTCTCGTCCGCCGCTGGTGGGCGTTCTTTGGGGCTTGGAAGGTCAACGGCTTCGTAAAAGTCGGCGATCGCCCCTTCCCAGCCTACACTGGTCAGCAATACCCGATCGCCCTCCCCGTAGGGATGCAGCACCCACAGGCCCTCCTCGTTGCGACGAAACACGTCTACCTGGAGCCGGGTTTGAGAAATCAGGACATATTCTTGCAAGCTCTCGATTTGGCGATAGTCGGCAAATTTGTCGCCCCGGTCAAAGGCTTCCGTCGCTTCGGACAGAACTTCGACTATCAGGCAAGGATAGCGCTTGAAAGTATTCGTCGTGCGATCGCGCTCATCGCAAGTCACCATCACATCTGGATAGTAGTAGCAGTTCAGTTCCTCAATGCGGGCTTTCACATCTGCAAAGTAAACGCGGCAGGAACCTCCCCGCAGATGAGTCCTTAGAAGGGTATAGACATTCCCTGCGATTTGATTATGAGCATCGGTGCCGCCTGCCATCGCGTAGATATAGCCATCGCGATACTCATGCTTCGTAGAGCGGGCGGCTTCCTCCGCCAGATACTCTTCTGGAGAAACGTAGTGATCAACGGAGACTGCAACCATTGGGGCTGAGGTAGGCCAGAACAGCCATAGAGTCACTGCATAGGTTTATTGTATCGGCTTGGGGCGATCGCCCTTTCGAGACAGCGGTTTCGGCTTTTGCGATCGCTGTCTAGCAATCACTGTTTAGCAATCGCTGTTTAGCAATCGCTATTTAGCATTCACCACCCTGCTTAGCGTTCCCATTGAATAGCTCATAGACCTGGGTACAAAACGACCGCAGCCGGGTCTGGATTTCTTCGACGGGCTGCTGCGTTCCCAGCACGCGCCACTCGCCAACGGTAGACAAGCGCCACTGCTCGCCCTGGTGCGTCAGCCCGACGGCTTCTAGACCAATCACGCGGCGGGTTTGGGCGATCGCCCCCTCGCCCGATTCTGCCGCTGCTTCATCCTCAAACAAGCGGATCTGCACCAAAATACTGCGGGCCTGAAACCGAGGACTCCAACCCGGCAGGTGAAAGCCAATGTCGATGGAGTCGGGATCTACCAGTTCGCGGGTGCTGGGGTCATTGGCCCAGGGCTTCAGGTCTGCCTGCGCGTCGGGAAAGTAAGACTTAAATAAATTAACAGCGGCGGCAATCTTGGCGGCTAGCTCCAGCCCCTTTGCCTGTTCTGCTGCATTCACGCTGCTTGCTCCTGCAATGAATCCCCGTTCGGGGTTTTGGAATTTTAGATCTTGGGTTTTAGATTTTGGGTTTTGGATTTGGGTTTATGAACTGGGTTAGGCGTGATGGAGAATGCTTTGGCGAATGACTTGGCTAATAACTTGGCTAATAACTTGAGGGATGACTTGAGTGTAAATCTCTTGAGTGTAGATCTTACGGTTCAGCATGAATCAAGGTAAAGGTACGAAAGAGAAGCGTTCTGGCAATGTCCCTCGACACAACCACCAGCCCGTAGGTACAACTGCAATCTATAGTGCGATACGACCCCGCTGACCGCAGTCACGATCAACACTATTTCTCAGAATTCTCCAGTTTTGCTAATGCTCGCTGCATCAAAGGCTGCATCAAAGATAGAAAAGTGCCCAGAAACAAGAAAGTGCCCAACTGCCTGATTGATCTGCCAGGATGCTGGGCACTGGTGCCATGCTTTGGTGTGGAGCGGGGTCGCTGCTCAGCGCAGAGCCGATGCAACGCCCCCCTTAGGGAGTAGAGATAGAGAATAGAACGCCTTTATCCCACTATTACAGGTCGAGTCCGGGGGGAATCAGCACCTGATCGATTACGTGGATTACGCCGTTGCTGGCTACGATGTCGGCCTGGATGACGCGAGCGCCGGAGACAGTGACGGTTTCGCCATCCTGGGCGATCGCCACTGA
Organism: Thermoleptolyngbya sp. M55_K2018_002; assembly: GCF_015295965.1. Classification (NCBI taxonomy): domain Bacteria; kingdom Bacillati; phylum Cyanobacteriota; class Cyanophyceae; order Oculatellales; family Oculatellaceae; genus Thermoleptolyngbya; species Thermoleptolyngbya sp. M55_K2018_002. The sequence goes on along the minus strand of NZ_DVEA01000275.1, from coordinate 8,894 downwards.
GTTGCCCTCGACCGTGGCCACTTCACCGGGCTGAATCGCGTCTGAGGTGACGCTACCAGAAACCACATGGTACGCCAGGATTTGCTGCAACACACGCTGGTTTTCGGGCTGTAGCAACGCCTGCAACGTTTCTTCGGGCAGTGCCGCAAAGGCTTCGTTAGTCGGGGCAAACACGGTGAACGGGCCAGCTTCGTTTAGCGCACCGTCCAGACCTGCTGCTTTGAGGGCGGCTTCCAGCGTACTAAAGGATTCCCCTTCGGACACAATCTGGGTCAACGTGCCCGCTGCCATCGCAGTTGCCCCGTCGGTTCCTGGAGCAACCTCCGCCGTCGGCATATCAGCAGGCGCTTCTACACCCGTGACCGTCGCATCAATGACCGTTTCGCCCATCGTCGTCTCGCCAGCCACAGTTTCAGAGACAGCATCGGTCGTTGCGGCAGAGGGCATGACTTCATCCATCGAGGCCATGCCAGGGTTAGTGTAGGCTACAGTCGCCGTTACAACGCCCAAACCCAGCAGCTTGATCCACTGATTGCGAGTGCTCGTTTGCTTGATGTTCATGGTTACCTCTTTGCGACTAAACGCCTTGCTGAATGGTTAATCAACAACACCGCATATTGCGAAATGTTGCGGATACTTACAGACTCGTAGCAGTCTAAAATCAGCAGGCCGGAGAAACCGTCAACCAGAGGTAGGAGATTCGCCCGTGGCAAAGATCTATCTCAGGGCAGAGGAAAAACTCAGACAAACGGCGTTTTGCGGGAAACACCGCCCTAAAACCTTGCAAAAGTTTCAAGAACGAGACGTGCAACTTTCAAGCTGCCCTCATCCCCCAACCCCTTCCCCCAGGTCGGGAGAAGGGGAGCAAGGGAGGCTTGAAGTCCCTCTCCCGCTCTGGGAGAGGGATGGAGGGTGAGGGGGATCGGCAACGTTGCACATTGTGTTTCAAGACTAAGCAAGACTAAAAAACTCAAAGAGGATTATGAGTTCTCTCTGGACAGCGAGATGAGACGCTCTTTTCCACCGAGATGCTCTAAAAAGTAGTGGCAGCCGCGAGACGAGTCGAATAGGTGTAGCCCAAATTCTTGCGAGATGGCTTCGCACACGCGCACGCCGCGCACGCTGTTGCCCCGGCCATCCAGCGGCGGCGAAAAGACGGCAATGCCAAGCTGGTCGGGCACGACGGCAATAATGCCGCCACAAACGCCGCTTTTGGCAGGTAGCCCTACGCGATAGGCCCACTCGCCTGCAAAGTTGTACATGCCGCAGGTATACATAACGCTGAGCATGTCGCGCACATAGCCCGCCTCGACCGCGCGATCGCCCGTCATTGGGTTCACGCCCTGGTTGGCCAGTGTCGCCGCCATCACTGCCAGATCCCGACAGGACACCATCACCGAACACTGCTGAAAGTACAGATCCAGCGCTTCTTCGATGTCCCAATCCACCATTTTGAAATGGCGCATCAGGTAGGCCATCGCCCGGTTGCGATCGCCCGTCGCCCGCTCCGACACGTAGGTTGCCACGTCTACCACAATGTCGTGCCCGACGTAGCGGCGAAACATATCCAGCAGGCGATTGAGCCGTTCCGTCGGGCCGTCGCCAGCAATCAGGCTGGTGGTGGCGATCGCCCCCGCATTTACCATCGGGTTATAGGGCCGCTTCGACGCTTCATCCAAAATAATCGCGTTAAAGGCATCGCCCGTAGGTTCTACGCCCACCCGCGCCAGCACATAGTCGCGCCCGTGGTCTTCCAGCGCCAACCCCTGCACAAACACCTTGGAAATGGACTGGATCGTAAACAGATGCGCCGTATCACCCACCTCAAACACCTGTCCATCCGCCGTTACCAGGCAAATGCCAAACAAATTGGGATCTACCTTGGCCAGTTCGGGAATGTAGTCCGCCACTTTGCCCCCGCGCAGCTCGCGGCAAGATTGGTAAAGACCTTCCAAAAAAGACTGCACTGCATCAGGTGTTCGACATAGGCTGGCATCGTCGGGCATGGCAACGTTTGGGGAATGGGGTGGAGAAGACAGGCGAGAAAAGCAGGGCTTGCCACATCTGGAAAACCCAGAAAATTCTAATAAATTCTGGGGTTTGTGCCAGAGCAGTCCATGATTAGAGGTGTCGTTATTTCCCCAAAGCCGTGTTTGAGGTTTCCCAGCACCCATCCCAATATCTCACCTATGCGCTGACCGATTCGGCCACCGATGCCCGCCTAGAGGTCGTGCCTGAGCGCGGCGGCATCATCACTCGCTGGAGCGTGCAGGGGCGCGACATTCTCTATCTCGACGAAGCCCGCTTTGCAGACCCCAGCCTCAGCGTGCGCGGCGGCATTCCCATCTTGTTTCCCATTTGCGGCAACCTGCCTAACAATGCCTACACCTACAACGGCCAGACCTATCTGCTGAAGCAGCACGGCTTTGCCCGCGACCTGCCCTGGCAAGTCACTCATACTGAAGCGCTGGATCGAGCCAGCATCACGCTCAACCTGAGCAGCAGCGACCAGACCCGTGCGCTCTATCCGTTCGAGTTTTCGCTGGACTTTACGTACATCCTGGAGGGCAATCGCCTGGTGTTGCAGCAGCAGGTCACCAATTCGGGAAATACCATCATGCCCTTTTCGCTGGGGCTACATCCCTATTTCTCGGTGTCGGACAAGGCGCGGCTAGATTTCGATATTCCCTCAACGCAATACGTAGACCAGCGCACGCAGGAAACCCACGCCTATATGGATGGGTTCGATTTCAGCCAAGACGAAATCGACGTGCTGTTTCGCAAGCTGTCGTTTCAGTCCGCAACGGTGGAAGATTTTCGGGAAAACCTGAAGCTGCGGCTGGATTTTGACGATCCCTACACGATGCTGGTGTTTTGGACGCTAAAGGGCAAGGACTTTTACTGTCTGGAACCCTGGACGGGGCCGCGCAATGCGCTGAACACGGGCGATCATTTGATCGAACTGGCTCCGGGCGGCACGGTGCGGACGAGTTTCCGCATCACGGCCCAGTTGTCGTAAAGCAAAGCCTAGCCTGGGGTGGCGTGGCTTTTCCAGTGGCTTTTCTAAAAGACGGTCACGAATTTGCAGGACACGCGAATTTGTGGGACACGCGAACTTTCGGGACACGCAACCTCACAGGATATGGGAAGGGGCGATCGCCCTCGCTGCTACCTCTCCAAAAGTCATCCAGACTTTCTTAGAAAAGCTTAGAAAAGATGGTCACACTTCACAGACAGGTGATATATTGATTAATCGGTGCGCTTGGCACTGACGGGTCGCTAGCTCAGCGGTAGAGCACTCGGCTTTTAACCGATTGGTCCTGGGTTCGAATCCCAGGCGACCCATTTTTTCTCAGAATTTTTGCTTTACGACTGCTGTTTTCAGGCTTGTGCAGCAGGCTATAGCATGAACTCGCTGACCTGAATTAAGCAATCGGGGAAGGATCGTGGAGCGATCGCCTCCTGTTCCGACAGAATTTGTTCTGCACCACAGCCTGCCCCACTGGGAGGCGACACTCCTGCACGTCCAGAATCCAGTATTCTGGAATGCCGGAACGCCTATATACCGGAACCTTTAGATCGCGATCGAGGATGCCCGCTTCCACCATGCGGCGATAGTCCTGCACGCTGAGCGATCGCAATTCAGGGGCGATCGTCATCGGTTCAACGCTCCTTGTAAACTCGTAAAATAAATTCGTAAATTCGGTGCCGCAAAGCCGTAAGTTCGGTGTCGTCCGCTCCGTGTAAATTTGGGTAAATTTTGGTCAATCCGCAGCCAGATTAATCTGCCGTCGATATCTCTGTGCAAAAGACGGGATGAGCATTTATACTTAGAATAAATTAAGACAGGCTGCAACCAGACGATCCGCAGCCGACTTACTGGACGATCTCGCGTCCGGTGATAAAAGTGTCTTAAGATTATCGTAAGCTTTTCTTGTTCAACGCCGAAATTAGCTGAACACACCGACTAGGAGGAATTTCTATGGCGCTCGTGCCTATGCGACTGCTGCTGGATCACGCGGCCGAAAACGGCTACGGTATCCCTGCGTTCAACGTCAACAACATGGAGCAGATCCAGGCCATCATGCAGGCTGCTCACGAGACCGATAGCCCGGTGATTCTGCAAGCTTCTCGTGGCGCTCGGAAATATGCAGGTGAAAACTTCCTGCGCCACCTGATTCTGGCGGCGGTGGAAACCTATCCCCACATTCCCATCGTGATGCACCAGGATCATGGCAACGAGCCTGCAACCTGCTATTCCGCCATCAAGAACGGCTTTACCAGCGTGATGATGGACGGTTCGCTGGAAGCAGATGCCAAAACGCCCGCCAGCTACGACTACAACGTAGCCGTCACCAGCGAAGTGGTGAAAGTGGCTCATGCTATCGGCGCTTCGGTGGAAGGCGAACTGGGCTGCCTTGGCTCTTTGGAAACGGGCAAGGGCGAAGCAGAAGACGGACATGGCTTTGAGGGCGAGTTGGATCACTCCATGCTGCTGACTGACCCTGACGAAGCCGTGGACTTTGTGGAGCGGACTCAGGTAGACGCGCTGGCCGTTGCCATCGGCACCAGCCACGGAGCCTACAAGTTTACCCGCAAGCCGACGGGTGAAATCCTCGCCATCAGCCGCATCGAAGAAATCCACAGCCGCCTGCCCAACACCCACTTGGTGATGCACGGTTCTTCCTCGGTGCCCGAAGACCTGATTGCGCTGATTAACCAGTATGGTGGCGCGATCCCCGAAACCTACGGCGTGCCCGTGGAAGAAATCCAGAAGGGCATCAAGAGCGGCGTGCGGAAGGTGAACATCGACACCGACAACCGTCTGGCGATCACCGCTGCGGTGCGCGAGGCGCTGGCTGCTAATCCCAAGGAGTTTGACCCCCGCCACTTCCTGAAGCCGTCGATCAAATACATGCAAAAAGTCTGCGCTGACCGCTATCAGCAGTTCTGGGCAGCGGGCAACGCCAGCAAGATCAAGCAGGTTTCGCTGGAAGAGTATGCCGCCAAGTATGCCAAGGGCGAACTGACTCAGGTGGCGAAGAAAACCGTCTCTGTCTAGTTTTTTGTTTGAATTTCAAGCTGAATTCCAAGTTGAATTCCAGGTTGAATTTTCCAAGTTGAATTTCAAGACGATCGCCCCTTCAGGGAATTGACCCATTTGGGCGATCGCTCTCTACTCAGCCGCTCCTTCTCATTGCAGGGGCGGCTTTTTGATATCTGCGAAGGCATTTCGAGAAAACATTCCGACCTGCCCCACTGACCCGCTTTGGGGGAATTTCGCTATAAGAAGGGAATGATTCGCAATCCTGCCCCCCAAAATCGCACGCTGCGGCTGACGGATGCCGAGCGATCGCACTTTCGCACGCGGCTCCTGCACCTGGAGCGCCCTGCGACAGTGGATGAGCTGCTAAACCGCACGATTTGCCAGGATATGTTTGAGGCGGCGGCATGGCTACCCGGTGAATTCGTCGATTTGCTGGTGCTAGACCCGCCCTACAACCTCAGCAAGCAGTTTAACGGGCAAACCGTCCGGCGGCGATCGCTCTCGGACTATGCAACCTGGGTGCAATCGTGGCTGGTGCTGCTGTTGCCCACGCTCAAGCCGACGGCCTCGGTCTATCTCTGCGGCGACTGGCAATCGTCTCCAGCGCTATATGAGGTGGCCGCGCAGCACCTAATCGTCCGCAACCGCATCACCTGGGAGCGGGAAAAGGGTCGCGCCGCCCGCGCCAACTGGAAAAACTGCTCGGAAGATATCTGGTTTTGCACCGTGTCGCCCGACTATTACTTCAACGCCGAAGCCGTGCGGCTCAAGCGGCGAGTCCTCGCACCCTACACCCAAAACGGCAGCCCCAAAGACTGGCAGCGCCAGCCCGACGGCAACTTTCGCCTTACTGCCGCCTCCAACCTGTGGACTGATCTGACCATTCCTTTTTGGTCGATGCCCGAAAACACCGACCACCCGACCCAAAAGCCCGAAAAGCTGCTGGCAAAAATTATTCTTGCCAGTTCCCCACCCGGAGCCGTGGTGTTGGACCCGTTTCTGGGTTCCGGCACGACTTCCGTCGTTGCCAAAAAGCTAGATCGGCAGTTTGTCGGGATTGAACTCGACGAGACTTACGCTTGCTTAGCGGAAAAACGGCTGGCGCTGGCCGAGGGCGATCGCCGCATCCAGGGCTACACCGACGGCGTATTTTGGGAGCGCAACAGCCGGACCTGGGGCTAGAGCGTTGCAGTCAGGGAAACTAGGAAAGACCTGACCAAAATCCAAAATCCAGAATCCAAAATCAGCGCCGGGAAAGCAGACCCCCCAAAGCCTACTCAAACGCTGTGCGAATAATGCGCTCACCAGGGAGCCGATCGACCGCAGAAAGCCCCAGATCGCGCACCACAAAAGACCGTTGCAGCCAGCGATCGCGCCCGTCGTAGCGGGGCACAAAGGACGAGCGGCCGTGAACCGTGCGGCGATTATCAATGCAGAGCAGGTCGCCCGTGTCGAGCTTGATGCCGCGATAGACCTGGGCGATCGCCTCTCGCAGCGCTGCCAGCGCCTCTTCTGCCTCCGGCGTGGTGGCAGTCATCAGGTCTTCGTCGTAGTTCAAAAACGGATCGTTGCGGCGGCCGTAGAGGACGGGCAAAATGCGGTCACTCTGCTGCGTGCGATCGCGATTGCCAAAGGAATAGTCGATCCCGGTGCGATAGAGCGGCTGGAACAGGAGGTCTTGATGCGCTTCTGAGAGCAGCGGCAGGGCATGGGCAACGCTGGCGTAGGTGGTTTCGGCCATGTGGTCGTGGTCGGGCCGCAGGCAAAACAGCAGCAAAAACTCCGGCGGGTAGGGATGAAACACGGTTTCGCGGTGAAACTGGAGCCGGGTTTGTGACCCTGTAGACACCTGCACATGCTCAGTCCCCTTGACAGGAGCCAGGTTTTGAAACAGGTCGCCGTTTTTCTCTTGAATATAAGACACCAGATGCCCCAGACGGCTGCCAATCATTGCCAGACAGCGCTCGCTAACGAAGGTGGTTTTTTGGGGCGATCGCTCAGCGTTGGGCGGCGTGGGAATGCGGTACAGCCCTGGATCAATCGGCAGTCCGCGAATCAGCAAAATGCCATCGCTGTTCGAGCGCACCTGAAACTCTAGGAGCGATCGCCGCACAAAGCGGGGCATTTCGTCTGCCCGCATTTCACAATCAAACAAAAACTCTTCGGTGTCCTGGTAGGGATTAGGCCCCGGTGCCAGAAACAGGTTCATCGTCGCTTCGTCAAACTCGCCGCAGTCTACTATTTCTGGTGTTTCTGGAATTGACGGCAAAGCCGCCGGGGGTTGCAACGCGGGTTGTGGGGATACTTGGTGTGTGGATGCCTGCGTCAACATCTCGATTCCTCCTCAGACCTGGAACGACTATAGCCGCCAGATTGCGACGATGGCGGTTCAGCCACAACAGTTCTGCGCTAATGCACTGCTAATGCGCTTTCTCCAGCTTAGCCTTCGCAATGCATAAGTTCCCAGACTGTAAAAAAGCGCGAAAAAAGCGCGAAAAAGGCGTACCCCATGCCCAGGTACGCCCCTTGCCAAGACTTCTCGAAGTCGATGATGATGCTTACGCTTCGGTCTGCTTGGCTTGCTTGCGCTTTACCGAATAGCCCGCACCCAGCGCTGCCAGGCTACCCAGAATCGTCATCGGCTCCGGAACCGCAGTGCCCGTAGGCGGAACCACTGTGGGCGGCTTCTCAGGATCAAATGCCGTCGGAGCAACCCCATACTGCTTGGCGCTGCCGCCACCACCGTTGGGGCCAGAACCGACTGCCTGAAGACGAACCGCAAAGGTCTGGTTGAGGAACTCCTGAACCGTCAGACCAGCCTGGGCAATCTTGAAGGTGGTAGAAGTCAGCAGCCCGCCTGCCGCCCCCACGGTGCCAAACTGAACCGCCATTTCAAACCGCTGACCAATATTGCCACCGACGATGTTGTTGGTGTTGAAGGCAACTTTCGTTACGTCTTGCCCGGTGACATTGCTCGCCTTCAGCGTGTTGTGGTTGAACGTGCCGCCAAAGTTGAAGTAAACCGCCAGCAGGTCGCCAATATTGTTGGAATCGTTGACCTTGAGCGTCACCTCAACGCCATCTTCCACATCTTTTGCAAAAATATCGACGTTAACCGGAGTGCTGCTGCGAGTGCCATCAGAGGCCGAGAAGCTAAGGCTGGCCGCGTTGGCAGGGTTGACCGCTGCCATTAGAACCACGATGCCCGCAGAGGCAATCGCCGTAGACCAAGTAGTGAGTGCGTTTTTCACGAATCCAAACCTCTTGATTTAGTGATCAAAGGGCGCGGCTGAGAGAAAACTCAAAACGCGCTGTGTTAATGCCCCCTATTTCATGCGCCTTATTTCATGCGCCTTATTTCATGCGCTCCATTCACTGCGCTATGTCTGATTCAACACAGGATGCTGTACACAATGCGGAGAGAATATTCTGCGCGAATATTCCGCGCAAAACATCGCATAAAACATTGTATTCCTGACTACACTTAGGATACCCACTCTATTGAGTTAAGTACTCTTTTATACGCCATTCTTGATACAATCTTTGAACTTTGCCCTACAGGGATGAATTCCTGTAAAACGACCTGGAGACTTAAGGAGTCCGAGTAAAGCAACTCCATCACAGAGCCATCTGCTACGTCAGGGACGGACTCACGTTGTATAAAATATGATCAGATATACCGTAATAATACGAGTTTCACAAATCTTTCTGTGGTGCTGATGAATCGTCGCCAGGTCAGGACACACTGGAGACAACGGGCTGATACAGGGTGTCTCGCTGCTGGGCAGGGCGATCGCACTGGAGAATCGCCGCCCGCAACTCTTCGACCGTCTTGCACGTACCGCCC
>NZ_DVEA01000188.1:0-5205 GCF_015295965.1 Thermoleptolyngbya sp. M55_K2018_002 | reverse complement strand
GAACGGGTTGGCGGGGGTGGGCGATCGCCGCAGGGATTGGTTAACCACGCGGTAGTATGCGGCCAGATCGATCTTGCCTTGGCGCAGAGAGGCACTGGCATCGGCCCTGCCCTCTACCTCAAAGGGAATGCCAAAGCGCAGGAGGCTTCCTGCTGGGAAGGTGACGGGCAGCGTGCCACTCTGGGCCAGCGACAGATAGAAGCCGTCGAGCAAAATCCCAAATCGACCGTTCTGGGCATCAACCCGCAAGCCGCCATCGAAGGCGCGATCGAGGTTCAAAAAGTTGTCCAGATCCGCCCGAATTGTAGTCGATCGCCCCACGGCTGCAATGTCTGCCCTCACATCCAGCGGAATGAAGAAATACGGCTCTACGGTAACCTGCCAGCGGCTGCCCGATCTCGACCCTCCGGACTCTGCGGAACCAGCCAACTGCCCCTCAGGATCAAAGGGTGCAGATTCAGAAGAAAACTCACCTTCGGGCAAATCGGCCGGTTCCAGTTCCGGCAGGTCAACAGGCTCCAGCGCAGGCTCAGATGGCTCAGCCAGCGGATCAAGTGGGGTTTGCGCCAGGGACGATTCATCCAGGGAGGATTCATCAACAATGGGTTCTTCGGCTGGCGACTCATCCAGGAGCAACTGTGCAGTGGGTTGTGGCTGCGGTTCGAGCGCTGGCGGCTGTGCAGGGGTGTCCCTCTGGATCTGCTGGATTTGCTGGATTTGAATGTCTGCGATGGTTGTAGGTTCGGGCTGAGGGGTGGCAGCGGGGATGGAATCGGGATGCAGGGTGATGGATGAAAACTTAGAGGTTTCGCGCAACTCTCCTAGGGCAGCATCTTCAGAAACCAGCGCCAGTGCTGAACTTTCTGGAGTATCCCGGTGGATGGATTCAGCCGATTCGGGGGCGGATGGACGCGGTTCCGTGGCATGGGCTGGGGCGACCCATACGACCGCCGCCACCGACGCTGCAATAGAGAGCGTCTGGGCGATCGCCCTCATGCGCTTCTTGGATGACCGACACTCCTCCAGCCCCCCGGTTTGGGAAAGATGCTGAGAACAACACCCCTGGGACAATGCAGATTGGCGAAGCATGATAAAAACTCTGAGAAATGGCAAATTGAAATGCAAAATGCATAGCACAAAGTTAAGTGAAACTAAAGTTCAGTGAAGCGAGTTTGTCAAAACCGAAGTTTCGTAAAACTAGCTCAACAGACCTAAAACTTCAGCAAAACATTTCACAAGATATCAGTAAAGCAGTGGGCAACAAGCTTAGAATTCGACAATTTAGACCATTGGACGGAACCACGGGTTGCAGATTGGATGCAAGAACCGGAGCGCAATGCAATCTCATCCATCTGTCCTCCTAGAAGCCAGATGGATGAGCCAGAGAATCCCTATTAGCTCAGCAGATTTTTGTAAATCTTGCCGTCTTTCATAATCACCAGGAAGTTTTCAGCAGGATTATCAATCAGCCGAATGTTTTCCAGAGGGTTGCCATTCACCAGCAGCAAATCTGCCAGAGCGCCCTCTTCGACCACGCCGAGCTTGCCTGGATAGGGATTGCGTGGCCCAGACATCGCCAGCAGTTCTGCATTGTCGTGCGTTGCCATCTTCAGCACTTCCGCAGGCGTATACCAGCGCACCATTTTTGACAGCAGCCTGCCCCGTCGAGCCGTTTTTGCAGGGTCATACAGGATGTCGGTTCCCCAAGCAGTTTTGATGTTGTATTTCTTGGCTAGCCCGTAGGAAATATCCGTGCCCTCTGCCACTTGCAACTGCTTCCTGCGGCTTTCACTGCCTTCGGGATAGGGGTTGGCATCTTCGTCATCTAGAAAGGGCTGCATACTCAGCCAGATTCCCTTTTCGGCCATCAGTCTGGCGGTTGGCTCATCCATCAACTGACCATGTTCAATACACTTCACCCCAGCTCGAATCGCAGTCTGAATTGCTCTTGGCGTATAGGCATGAACCGTGACGTAGGTGTTCCAATCTGCGGCCGCATCCACGGCAGCGCGAAATTCATCTTCGGTGTATTGGGATACATCGAGGGGGTCATAGACCGAAGCCACACCGCCACCCGCCGCCAGCTTGATTTGAGTGGCCCCCCGCATTAGCTGCTCACGGGTTGCCCGGAGGACTTCGGGCACACCATCGGCGATCGCCCCCACGCCATATTTCTCAGCCAGACTCAGTTCCGAAGTCGGTGTTCGGGGCAGTTCATCCAGCGTGCGAAAGTCCCCATGGCCCGACGTTTGAGAAATCATCGCACCCGACGGCCAGAGTCGCGGCCCCGCGAGTTGACCCTGGTCGATCGCCTTTTTCAGATCAAACACCGGCCCTGCCATATCCCGCGCACTCGTAAACCCGTTCATCAGCATCTGAGTAGAACTCTCAGCCGCAGCCCGAAACACCTGCTGAATCAAGGCATCTCCCCCAGCCCCCGCCTCGAACAAAGCCGCCTGACCCGCAACCCCTTCCAGAAACAGGTGAACGTGGGCATCGATCAATCCCGGCATCAGCACTTTGCCTTCCCCGTTGATCAGGAGAGTGCGGAGATCGGCAGGAACCGGAATTGGCGAGGTAGAAATGCGCTCGATTTTATTGTCAATGACTAGTACATTGGTCGAGCCCGAAAGCAGGGGCGAGGTGCCATCAAACACCCGCACATTTTGAAACAAAACGCGATTGATGCCCGGATTTGGCAGGTTCACAGCAGGTTGGCTCTGCGCCCAGCCCACCTGCGTTGCTAGACCAATCAGAATGAGTAAAACGACTCCTAAAATAGCCGAGTATCGAAATCGGGAACCCATATGCCTTACGACCTATTCACGACTTAACGTAAACTCAGTAGCTTTTCCAAAGCGAGCTAGATGCACTTTGCTACAAAACCTGCAATTAGAGGGTGTTTGAAAAGGTATTGCCTGTAATGTTAAGCACTCAGAGATCCCTCCTAGCCCCCCTTAGAAAGGGGGGAAACCGCTTTAAAGTCCCCCTTTTTAAGGGGGATTTAGGGGGATCTTGCACGCTTTGCTACAAACAGTAGGACTTTTCAAACATCCTCTTAGGATTTAGTTCCAAATTAGTTCCAAATCTTGCGATCGCCACTCGCAAACCCAGGCTGACAAAACGAGACAGATCGCCAGAAAAAGCCTGGGATGAAAGAAATGTCCATCGAAAAATAGCGATAGACGAAGACATGGTGATCTGTAGGCGATCTATGGACAATCTATGAATTTCCGCTCACAAGATACCACCTGGGTCTGACTAAAACAAGTAATTGTTAATATCTCTTGGCTTGTCCAGGGAATTAGGTGCTGAGGCGACATAGCAAGCTTTGGACACAATTCGCCTTAAAAAAATATAAAATCAGCACGGCGTATCCTCCATCCAGATTGTGATGCGAAATACTGTGGTACTCAATCCAGTCAAATACGCCCGATGGATTGCCGAACGCCTGCGAATGATCGGGTGAATCAAGCAAATATCAAACCTCAAAAATGGGCATCAAAAACGAAGGCAAGTATTATCACTCACCTCCGTTTTGATCTAGCATTAAGCTTCGAGTTAGTGCTAATCGACCTTAGTGTTAATTGACCGGGTATTTCATGAATGGGTTTACACTAGGGCGGGCACCGGAGCGCTGAGATGGGGATAAAGCGGGAAGCGGCTGCACAAAGCAGCGATGCGATCGCGGCAGGTTTGGGCTACGCTTTCGTCCTCTGGGTTTAAGAGGCGATCGCTGATGATATTGGCAATCTCGGTGAATTCTGCCGTGCCCATGCCGCGAGTGGTCATGGCGGGGGAACCCAGCCGCAGACCGCTGGTGACAAAGGGCGATTCGGGGTCGAAGGGGACGGTGTTTTTGTTGGCGGTAATGCGGACACCGCTCACCAGTTGGTCGGCCACTTTACCCGTCATGCCAATCGAGCGCAGATCAACCAGCATCAGGTGGTTGTCCGTGCCGTTCGACACCAGCTTCAGTCCCCGTGCCTGGAGTTGGGCGGCCATTGCCTTAGCATTTTGAATCACTTGCCCCGAATAGGTGCTGAAGCTGGGCTGGAGCGCTTCGCCAAAGGCCACGGCTTTGCCCGCGATGACATGTTCCAACGGCCCGCCCTGGGTTCCCGGAAAAACAGACTTGTCCAGCTTTTTGCCCAGGTCTGCGTCGCGGGTGAGGATGAGGCCGCCACGGGGGCCGCGCAGGGTTTTGTGCGTTGTAGTAGTGACGACATCGCAGTGGGGAATGGGGCTGGGGTGATGGCCCGTGGCAACGAGTCCCGCAATGTGAGCAATATCGGCTAGGAGATAGGCTCCGACTTCATCGGCGATCGCCCGGAATTTCTCAAAATCAATCACGCGGGGATAGGCCGAATAGCCGCAAATAATTAGCTTGGGACGATGGTGCAGCGCCACCTCCCGGATTTCGTCAAAATCAAGCTGCTCGGTGTCGTGGTTCACGCCATAGTGACACGCCTTAAACCACTTGCCCGACACGTTCACAGGCGAACCGTGGGTCAGGTGTCCGCCGTGAGACAGATCCATGCCCATAAACGTGTCGCCCGGTTCCAGCAGCGTCAGAAACACCGCCATATTCGCCTGTGCGCCAGAGTGCGGCTGTACGTTGGCATGGGCCGCGCCAAAAAGCTGCTTTGCCCGATCGATGGCCAACTGCTCCACTTCGTCCACAAACTCGCAGCCGCCGTAATAGCGCTTGCCCGGCAGCCCTTCGGCATACTTATTCGTCAATACAGACCCCTGTGCCGCCAGCACTGCCGCTGAAGTGAAGTTTTCGCTGGCGATTAGCTCTAGATGGTCCTGCTGGCGCTTTAGCTCTTTTTGAATCAAGCCTGCCACTAACGGATCGGTTTCTACTAAAAGATCCCAGTTTGTTTGAGTCACACACACGCTCCCAAGGTTGTTTTAGGTTGTTGCATCAAGGTCAAGAAGGCCGGGGGGTGAGAGGGTCGTCCTGCTTTCCCAGAGTTTTGATCATACCGCTGTTCCGCAGGAGACGGATTCACCCAATCTGCGGCGATTTTCAGGGCGGGATGCCTGCTTCGCCCAAGGTTGTCCCAAAATTTTTGACCCAATTGCCCCAAAAGCCCTTTGCACCTATCCCCACTTCCCGTGCTATACTTGTTAAGCGCGTTTCGCGTATCCCCTCAAACTGTATCGGGGCGTAGCGCAGCTTGGTAGCGCACTACTTTG
>NZ_DVEA01000383.1:0-5208 GCF_015295965.1 Thermoleptolyngbya sp. M55_K2018_002 | reverse complement strand
TCGAGGTCATCAACATCGACATTGTAGGCAGGATCATAGTCGGGTTCCAACTCCGCCACTGCTGCCGCCCAAATTCCCTCAGAATCTTCATTGTATTCGTCGTCTTCTTCAGACACTTCAGCAGGGGCGATCGCCCGGTTGGCAACGGTTCCAATGATCGGCAGGTGAAATTCCTCCAGCTTTTTCAGCACCTCTTTGGTCTTGGAATAGGCCGTCTGGCGCAATGCCAGCACCAGCAAGATGCCGTCTGCCTGAGCCGCCAAAAAGTTGGCATCCACCGTGCTGCCCAGGTTGGGCGTGTCGTACAGGATCAGGTCAAACTGGGCATCAAACGCCGCCATCAGGTCTTTCATCTGGGGCGAGGCCAGCATTTTGGTCGTGCCGGGGGGCGTTTGTCCTGCGGTGAGGATGCACAGATGCTCCAGGCTGGGGCACTCTTGGATGGCATCTTCGGGATAGACTTTTTGGGCCAGCAGTTCGCTCAGCCCGCATTCATTCGGCAAGTTCAGAATGCTGTGCAGCTTGGGCGATCGCAGGTTAGCATCCACTAGCAGCACGCGCTGCCCCGCCGCCGCCGCCGTCTGCGCCAGGTGGAGGGCAGTGGTGGTCTTGCCGTCGCCCGCCGCAGGAGAGCAAACGACGAGCGATCGCACCAGGTTGTTGGGGTTCAGGAACCGCAGGCTGGCGTAGAAATTGTTCACCGCGTCCAGAAACGGGAAGGCATCCTCGCTCAGTTCCCCACTGCTGGGCGCAATGCTGAGCAAGCTGCCGCAGGGGTCGGCCGTGGCGCAGGCCGGCAGCACCCCCAGCAGAGGCACGGGCACGGCATCTTTCACGTCTTCTGCGCCGAAAAAGATGTTTTGCCGCTTTTCAATCAGCACTGCCGTTCCCAGTCCCAGCACCAGCCCGGCCACCATGCCCATCATCAGCTTCTTGCGAGAGCTATTGGGGTCGGGAATGGCAGCGCCGCTAGGATCACGAGGCAGCATGGGTTCTGAGATCAGTTCCCACGGCACTTGCGTCTGGGCGGCTTCTACTCGCAGCGTCTCGCGCTGCCCCAGCAGTTGATCCAGCGTGCGGGTGGCCACGCCCAGCTCGCGCTGAATCTCGGCATACCGACGGGCGATCGCCGGAAACTGCTGCACTTGGCGCGAAACCTCTGCCTGTCGCCGCGCCAAAAACTGATCCCGCATCTGCAACACCTGCATCTCGTTAGCTGTCGTGATCAGTTGTTGAATCAGCCCCAGCCGCAGCGAATCTTGATAGGTCAGCGAATCCGCCTTGCGGGCAAGCTGTGGTCCCAAAATGCGATTGGCCTGCTGCCCCAGCACGGTCGTCAAGTTAGCCTGCCGCTGTCGCAATCGCTGAATAATCGGGCTTTCGTCGGTAAATCGGCTCGA
The DNA here is from genome assembly GCF_015295965.1 of Thermoleptolyngbya sp. M55_K2018_002. NCBI lineage: Bacteria > Bacillati > Cyanobacteriota > Cyanophyceae > Oculatellales > Oculatellaceae > Thermoleptolyngbya > Thermoleptolyngbya sp. M55_K2018_002. The sequence continues at coordinate 3,808 of NZ_DVEA01000383.1, read as the reverse complement.
CTCCAGCGCAATCTGACTGTCGATTTCGTTGATGCTGCTGAGCAACTGCTGATAGCGGGGATCTTGGCTGAGGGCCGAAGCGGCGATCGCCTCATTGGGCGACAGACCCAACTGCCGTTGCAGCGTATTGTAAAGCACGCGCTGTTCTTGAATCTGCTGCTGGGTTGCGACTTGCTGCTCCGTCACCGTCTGGAGTTGCGAAAAAATTTGCCCCCCCTGCGAAGATGGATCGATGAGTTCGTAGGATTGCTGCAATTCCTGGAGTTGTTTTTCTAGCTCAGCCACCCGCCGTTGCAGGCTGGGAAGCTGATCCTCGATGAACTTCACCCCCTCACTAATGCGAGACTTCCGATCCTCCAGGCTATAGCGCAGATACTTACTCGCCAGCTCATTCAGCACCATCTGCACCAGTTCCGCATCAGAGCCAGAGTAGCCCACCTGCAAAATCTTCGTTTCCGTTGTCCGGGTATTGCCAATCCGCCCCAGCTCTAACCCCTGGATGAGTTGAAAGTAAGTAAACGCTGGGTACTTCGCCTGAACCTTTTCATACACCTCTTCCAGCACCTTGGGACTCCGCAAAATTTGCAGTTGCGTCGGATAGTCCAGGCTGAAAATGTCCCGACTGGGCACACCGCCCGCAGAACGGGTCAGCGCCGTTGGCTCGGCGATCCGCGCCTCCGAGGTCACAGGCTCCACCAGCAGTTGAAAGTTGCCGCGATAGGTGGGCAGATCAGAGGCAGTGGATAACCAGGCAGCGATCGACAATGCCCCCGTCATTCCTCCAATGATCAAGATCTTCCGCTTCACCATGCGGATCAGTCCGCCGATCGGCAGTCCGCCCTTTTTCGGAGCGCTGGCTTCCCCTGGCTCATCGAGGGCTTGCAAATCCAAATCCTGATCCATAGTTTTCTCGCTGTGATGTCTCTCGCAATGCGGGGTCATCCATTTGCCTATGGAAACCGCTAGGGCTTAAAGGCTGATAGGAACCCCTGAATTTTTTGCTTAGAACCTTGAGAATCCGCGCTTAAATTTCAGGTTGAACGCCCTACTCTGAAAGGCGTTTTTTGAAAGGCGTTTTTTGAAAGGCGGTTCTAGAATGCACCCCCAACCGAACCAGCCATGCGTCTTCGCCAGAAATTGCCAAAACCCTGAGCCATTTGAGCAACGCCCCTCTGCTCTAAGGGTTCCGGGGCGACGGGGCCAGGAGATTGCCCAGCCCATCAAACACGCGAAAAATGGAAAACACGCCGTTGAGCGGGCTGAGCAGCGTATTTAGGAAATCAGAGGTAGATGCGAGGGACGATCGCCCGACGACGATAATGTCGTTACTGCGAAGCGGCGGATTGGTGGCATCGTTCAGGCTGGCCGCAAAATCAATCTCTACGTCGCGCTTCGTCACGGTTCCGTCGGGATTTAGCCGGATCAGGCTGACTTCGCTCTGGCGGGCCCGCTGCCGATTGAACCCGCCCGCCGCCATGATGGCCTGATTCAGCGAGACATTCGGCGGCAGCGCAATAGTGCCCGGTCGCATCACCTCGCCCACGATGTTGACGTTAATCGTAGCGGGGGAAAAGCTGGCGGCGGCGATCTGGGCGGATTCTGCCGGGTCGATAGTGTCGGCCTGAGGAATGACCACCGTATCGCCATCTTGCAGCGCAATATCTTGAGAAATGTCGCCGGCCTGCAAGAAGCGCCACAGATCAACCGTAATGCTCTGCTCTCCGCTGGGCGTGGGGCGGCGTACCTCGATAGCCCGCACGTTGGCCAATTGGGTGATGCCGCCCGCCGCCTGGATGGCGGTGCTGACGGTTTGCTTTTGGGAGGTTGCGCCCGTTGCTGGGTTGACCGTGTAAATTCCAGGGCGATTCACCTGACCGATAATCCCAATCCGCATGGGCCGGGGAGCCAGCAGCGTTACGGTAATCAGCGGATCGTCGATATAGCGGGCGTAGCGCTGAGCTAGGGTGTTGGCGGCCTGCTCCAGCGTCATGTTCTGCACCGATACATTGCCAATCCAGGGCAGGTTTAGAGAGCCATCCGACAGAATGGTGTACTGCCCGTTCTGCCCGCTGAATTCTGGCACGTCGAAAATATCAATGCGAATCGCGTCGCCTGCGCCCAGGATGTAGGTATCGCGGCTTTGGGCGGCGGGTAGGGGCTGTTGGAGGGTGAAGGGCGAGTCCGTTTGGGGTGCGGCGGGCAGGAGCGGCATCAAGGGCTGCAACCCCGGTTGGGGCGAGGGTTGTCCCTGCGCTGGGGCGTTTGTCATCGGCGCAGCAGGAGAGGTCGGGGTTGCTGTCCATCCTGTCGAAGCCGTGCCTGTCGAAGACGTTTGCGCGGCAACAGGGAGGGTAGTGGCGCTAATGACGGGCAGGGCAATAGTGCTAATGAAAACCGTTAATGCCGTATTAACACGGATATTGTTGCGGTGGGCGATTGGACGGACACGCTGCGGCACAGGAGGGCAGAGAGCGTCAGGAAGATGAGTCGCAACAGTCTGGATTGGGGGTGTCATAGACGCTGATTTTTAAGTGAGACGCATCTTTGCGATCGGTGCAGTTTGAATTGGGCTTAGGTGAATGAGCGGATTTTCAAGTTCGGTGCTGCTCGGTGCTGTTTGGTGCTGGATAAAGGCAGAGCGGGCGATCGCACGCTGCGTTGATTCAGAAACTCTGGCTTTAGAATGCCCAACTGCTGGCTCTCAGTAACGCCCGCAAGTCTAGTCAAAATTGCGGAGATGGCCAGGATTTGCTTCGGCTTTGATGCATCTTGGCGTGCTTAAAACCAGGTTGATATTGCCCCTCGATCCGGTTTCAGTCCAGCCGTTGGAAGTTTCTGCAACGCATACTTGGCGTGGCAAATGTTACCACCCCATCCCGGATGGGCACACTAGATTGGGGCGCAGCCTCAGCCCGCCCCTAGCACATCACCCCTGCAAAAGCAGCCATGACGATTGCGTATCTGGTGAATCAATATCCCAAGGTCAGCCACAGTTTTATCCGGCGAGAGATCCTGGCGCTGGAGGCTGGGGGCACGCCCGTCGCTCGCTTTTCGGTGCGCTCCTGCGGCGGCGAACTGGTCGATCCTGGCGACCAGGCAGAACTGCACAAAACTCAGGTGATTTTGTCGCGGGGCATCTCCGGCTTGGCAAAGGGATTGATTCAAACCGCATTCGCTCATCCCGGACAGTTTCTAAAAGCACTTGCCTTTACGCTGAAGATTAGTCGTCGGGGTCAGCGCGGACTGGCTCACCATCTGGCTTACCTAGCAGAAGCCTGCATTTTGCGACGCGAGTTTGAGATCCAGGGAATTACGCATGTCCATGCTCATTTTGGTACGAACTCCACGACCGTAGCCATGTTGTGTCACGCGCTGGGCGGGACGACCTACAGCTTTACGGTGCATGGCCCCGAAGAATTTGACCGACCAGAGGCGCTGCTGCTACCCGAAAAGATCCGGCGGGCGGCAGCGGTGGTGGCGATCAGTGCCTTTGGTAAGAGCCAACTGATGCGCTGGTGTGAGGCTGCCGACTGGCGCAAGATTCAGGTGGTTCACTGCGGCGTAGATGAAGAATTCTTGACCCAGGCGGCGACTCCGGTTCCTGAAACCCAGCAACTGGTCTGCGTGGGTCGCCTGAGTGAGCAAAAGGGACATCTGCTGCTGCTGGAGGCGATCGCCCCGCTGGCGGCGGAGGGTATTCCCTTCAAGCTCGTGCTGGTGGGCGATGGCGAATTGCGTCCCCAGGTAGAGGCGGCCATTGCTCAGTATGGTCTAGAGTCTTACGTCGAGATTACAGGCTGGGCCAGCA
>NZ_DVEA01000082.1:0-5221 GCF_015295965.1 Thermoleptolyngbya sp. M55_K2018_002 | reverse complement strand
GGGGGATGAGGGCAAACTTGCATAACTGAGATGCGCCCTATGCTCCAGATACAACTTCCGATCGGCTCTCAGCCGCAAAGCAAAATTGCCGCTGAGTCCTGTAATTTTTCATAACGCCTCCGAGTCAGGCTGATAGAGTTTCAGCAAACGGTTTGGTGTTGTTTGTGCCATGAACGGTTTCAATCTGTCTTCTGTGTTTTCCCTACGCCTGTTGCCAAACCATGTGTGATGACACTCAAATTCAAGCCCTTTTAGACGAGATTCGCAGTCCCGATGCTGCGCCCCTGCTGCGTCGTAAGGCCCTGTCTCGGCTGCTGTTGTGCATTCAGCGATCGCCCAAGCTGCGCCGCTCTCGCCATCCCGACTATGGCCACGCCCTCAGCCTGACGATGGAGCGGGTGTGTCGAGCAATCGACGAGTTTAGCCCCCGCAGCACCTCAGTTTCTACGGATTTGATGAACTGGGTGAACGGTTATTTGGAGGGACGCATCCGGGACTTGCGAAACCCCGATACAAAAATCAAGGATTTGCATCGACCAGAACGCGGAGAACGCGAGATCAAGCGAGAATTTGGCAACGTGGTGCTGCTAGATCAGTCGATTGGGGAAGACGGCAATCAGACCCCTCTGGGCGACCTCACGCCCGATCCGCGCCAGGACATGACGCTGCTAGAGTCGTGGATTCAGGCACTCCAGCAGGTGCAAAAGCAGCGCATCGGGCTAGAGATTCACCGCTATCTGGCCGCAGACCCCGATGCGATATTGCAGGGCTGCCATCCCAATAAATTCCTGGAATGCCACTGTCAAGCGCTGATTCAGCGGCTACACCTGAGCGAACCGTCCGAAACGAGACGGGCGATCGCCCAGGAGTTTGGCATTCCGGAGCAGACGCTTTACTCGCATTGGCGCGACAAGTGCCTGCCGCTGCTGCAAATCGTCGCGCTGCGGTTCGATCCTCAGGTGATCGAATTTCTCCAGTCGGACGAGGCGCAGTGTCTAGGCGACTGCCACCCGCCCGCGCAAGAATTCTGCAACTGTCTTGATGTGGCCAAACGGCTGCTGCTGTCTCAGCCGCCAGAGTCGATGAGGGCGATCGCCCGCGACCTCCAGATCAAAGAATCTACCGTAGCCAAACATTGGCAGAGTGACTGCCTGCCCAAACTCAAAAAGCATCGCCTCTGATTTCCCGTCCGCACTGGATCGGAATGTTTCAGCGAATTGCGACGCGAATCTTCTCTGAATGTCATCTGCTAAACTGCACCCTCATCTTCTGGAACGCAACAATGAACACTGTAGAACTCATCGGCCTACCCATTCCCCTCAGTCAAGATGCGTTTGAATCTGCCGCCCAGTTTGCAGCCGAGCAGGCCACGCCGGGGAAAGGCAAACGGGTCTATTTGAACACGCTGGCGGTCTACGCAGTGCAGACCTACCTGAACTGGCTGGAACTGAACACCAGCCTTGCTGAGGGCGACTGCTGGCAGCCAGGACTGAGGGCGGTGCTGGATGTGGCGGATCTGGTTTTGCCAGGAATGGGCAGGCTGGAATGTCGCCCGGTCTTGCCCGGCGAAACCGCTATGACTCTCCCCCTGGAAGCTGCACAAAACCGACTGGGCTATGTTGCCGTCCAGTTTCATGAACAGTTGGACGCAGTTGATCTGCTGGGGTTTGTGCGGGGTGTGCCGTTTGCAGAAGACGATGCCCCCCTTGAGCCGATGACCGTACCGTTGAGCGAACTGCTGCCGCTCGACTCGCTGCTGGATGTGCTGCATCCTGATCTGGCGATCGTCAATCTGCGGGAGTGGCTGATGGGGCAGTTTCGGCATCCCGAATGGCGATCGCCCGAAGCCTTCGTCGCTAGCCATCGAACCATGCGGTCGGGATCTCGAAATGCCACTGGCAGCGGCTTCTCAGTCCCTCCAGATATAGATGCCCAGATTAATTCCGTCAGTCGCGCCAAGGCAATCGAGTTTCAGGCGCTCGAAAAGCAGGTGGTGCTGGTGGTTCAGGTGATTTCCATTACCACTGAAGACAACACGCTCAACGTGCGGCTACGGCTGTATCCTGATGCTTCGTCTGACCAACTGCCGCGCAATCTGCAAATCACCGTGTTGGACGAGACAGGCGCAGTGATTGTAGACTCCCGTCCCAAAAGCGGCAGCGGCTGGACCGAGGTCGAATTATGCGACTGTCAGCCGGGCGACCGATTTAGCGTTCGCATTGCGCTTGGTGAAGATAGCAAAGTAGAGGAATTCTGCATCTAGAAAATTCTAGAAAATTAGAGTTGCATAGGTTTATTCGATCGTGCGATATCTTCAATTAGGTTATGAACTAAGCCCCTATGGAAACGATTAAGCTGACACTCCGCCCCCGTGATGAGGACAATTCCGCTGCTGGATACCGAGTTCGGCTAGATAGCCGCGATCTGGGTGAACTGGAGGCCGCGCTGCCAGCGATGCCCGATAGCTTAGTCGCAGCGCTGGCTGACTGGAAAGCGGCCTATGCGGTGCAGGAGGGCGTGCGATCGCACTTTCGCATCAGCGGTGTCAAAATTACTCACCACACGGCGCAGGACGTGATTCGGCTTTCGGAAAGGCTGCAAGAAGAGTTTAACGAATGGCTGAACGACGGCAATAAGCATTGGCGTGAACTGCGAGAGGCGCTGATTCCGCTGTTGCGTCGAAATGGCTATGGCAACGGAAATGGCTATGCAAACGGGAACGGAAGTAGCTATGCAAATGGGAATGGAAACGGGAACAGCGATCGCCCGCTGCTAATCATTGATCTCGGCAATGATGACACGCTCAAACGACTACCCTGGCAGGACTGGAAGCTGTTGAGGCAGCACTACTACTACAGCGATGCTGCCATTCGGGTGCTGAACCCTGCCACGGCCCTGGGGTCACGCCCCAGCTATCCCCAGGCTGCCAAAATCAGAATTCTGGTCATTGTGGGAGAAAGCGACGACATCAGCACCGATCAAGACCTGGCCGCGATTCAGCAGCTTGAACACGATCATCCTGACACGGTGGAAGTTATCTCGCTGCTCCAGCCGTCTCCAGCAACCCTCCAGGCTGCGCTCGAAGATCCGCAAGGCTTTCATATTCTGGTGTATGTCGGCCATAGCCGCAGCGATGATGACGGCAACGTGGGCTGGCTGCTGCTGAATCAAACCGATGAAATTAGCATTCGTAACTTTAAGTTTGCATTGAGCAAGCTGGTTCGCAAGGGTTTGCAACTGGCAATCTTTAACTCATGCGACGGATTGGGGCTGGCGCAGCAGCTTGCCCAGATTGACGTACCCCGCTGCATTGTCATGAAGGAACCCGTGCCCGATCCGGTGGCGGTGGAGTTTTTGCAGCGCTTTTTCCATGAATTCGCCACAAAAAGGCGCTCCCTGCTGATGGCCATGCGCTCGGCGCGACAGGGATTGGAGCATTTCAACCTGCGCTATTCCGAAGTGACCTGGCTGCCGACGGTGTGCGTCAAGCAAAATACGGAGCCGCTGACCTGGCAACTGTTGCTAGATCAGTTGCAGCAGGAGCCTGCGATCCCCCCGCCCCATCCGCCTGAACCTCGCCCGCCCCAGATAAGCCCGCCGCCAGGCTGGTAGGCGCGGGGACGGCGGCGGTGCTGCTGGGGGCGATCGCCCTTGTATCGCTTCGGCAAGTCCGCTGTCTGTTTGTGCAGTGTGATGCACCGGGGAGCGGCCTTAGTCAGGGGCTAGTCGGCCCTGCGGGGTCAGGCAATCCCAGCCCTAAGCTGCTCCCGACCGAACGGTTGATTACTGTTGGCGACAATGGGAACCTGCTGGGCAGCCTCAAGCTGGAAGCACCCTACAAAGCGCTCAAGCAAGCGGGCATCAATGCGTTTGCCACGGGCGATTACAACACCGCTAAAGCAAAATTTGACGAGCTACGGCAGCTTGCCCAAGCCCAACGGCAGCAGTTTTCCAACGATTCCAATAGCCCAGACTATAAAAACGCAACCGCAGCCTTGAGAGATCCTGAAGTGCTGATTTTCCGCAACAATGCCGAAGTGCGGCTGCGGCGACAGGCAGGGCAACCCACCTATACGATTGCAGCGGTGATTCCCCTCAGCACGCCAGAAGGAACGCTGATTAACATTGGTGAGCAAATGCTGTTTGGCATTGCCCAGGCCCAGGATCAAGCCGTCAATCGGACGAATGCGCCCACTAATTTGGAAGTCATCATTGCCAATGATCTGAACGTGCCCGCGCAAAGCAGGGCGATCGCCGAAGCGCTGGTTCAGCCCAACCTTCCCGCGCTCGACGGACAGCCGCTTCTAGCGGTCATTGGCAATTACACCAGTCGGGGCACTTGCGATTCCTTGCCTGTGTATGCCGCAGCCAGGCAGGTGGTGATTTCTCCCCTCAGCACCGTGATGAATCTGCGGGCGCGGTGCAACGGTGCTGACGTGTTTTTCCGCACCACGTCTTCCACACAGATCGAAGCGAGAACCCTAGCAGACTATTTGCATCAGCAAAAGAACCAGCCTAGAGTTGCGCTATTTGCCAATTCTAAAGAGTTTTACAGTGACGACCTGCGCTATCAGTTTGAGAGCGAACTGCGGGGCACGATTGTTCGCACGTTTGACCTTTCCGTTCCGCAGTTTGATGCGACCGATGCGCTGCGTCAGGTCGAGGACGTAGACGCACTGGTAGTGCTGCCGGACGGTCGCACGGGCAACAGCGAGTCCTTTAATCGGGCGCTGGCGGTGATTAAGGCGGACGGCGGCAGGCGGCTGATTCTGGCCTCTGCCCCGATTTACACCGCTGACTGGAGCGATCGCGGCAGCAGTTCGGAGGAGCGTCGCGCCCTCAGCAATCGGCTAATTGTCGCTACAGACTGGTATGCTGCCTGCGCCCCAGATTTTGTGCAGTCTGCCAATCGCTATTGGCTGGGCGGCGTGAACCGGGTCACGGCGGTATCTTACGAGGCGATTGAGGTGCTGCTGCCCAAGCTGCGCCCTGGCATTACGTCCGATGAAATTCGCCAGGGGCTAGCAACCGCACAATCCCCCAGCAGTATCTTTCCTGGCAAGACGATTAGCTTTGACGCACGGGGCGATCGCAAAGATTTAACGACTCGCGCTCTCACGACGTTAGTCGATAACCCAGCCAACCCGTTCGATCTTGTCCCTGAGACGGTTTGCCCATAGGCGATGGGTGTATCCCACTTTTGTAACCCTCACCCTAAATC
>NZ_DVEA01000175.1:0-5264 GCF_015295965.1 Thermoleptolyngbya sp. M55_K2018_002 | reverse complement strand
GGCAGGGCAGTTTGTGCCTGCGTTACGCCCAGAGATGGTAGTGGACATTGAAACGGTGAAGCAGCGCAAAGATCGAGCAGGCGTGGTGCTGGTGGATTCGCGGGAGGGCGATCGCTATCGAGGAGAGCGCGAACCCATCGATCCGATCGCGGGGCATATTCCTGGCGCAGTCAACTATCCCTGGCAGGGCGTGACAGACGATCGGGGCAGGGTACTCTCCGTTGAGGCGCAGCGTCAGCGCTGGCAGAATTTATCCAAGACCAGGACCAATGCCGATACCAATGCCGATACCAATGCTGATACCAATACCGATACCAACGAGATTGATGAGGTGGAGGAGATTATTGTCTACTGCGGCTCTGGCGTGACGGCTTGTGTCAACCTGCTGTCGCTGGAGATGGTGGGGCGAGGCAACCAGAGCAAGCTTTATGCTGGAAGCTGGAGTGACTGGTGTTCGTATTTAGTCGATGAATTTTAGTAGTCAATAAATTTTAGTCGATGAATCGGGAACGCCACTGGGGTAGAAGCGGGAGAGCGGGCGATCGCCCTTAGCTCCGCTATCATCGCCTCCGGCAGTTGCATCCCCCGTGCAGCTTGAGCTTGTCTCTGTGTCTCAGGGCTGAATCTTGGCGCAAAGCTTGAGGAATCAAGTGATTCTGCCAAATGGCTGAAAAGACTGCGGGATGCGCCTTTCTGGAGTCTGCCTGCAACTGCAAAGCCAATTTGGCACGGGACGTTCCTGTGCGTTGAAAAACAGCGGCGCTGGGCGCAGTTGCTATACTGAGAGCATTTATCAGCCCCCAGTTCTCCAAAAGTTTCTAAACTTATGCCGCTCAGGAATCTCCGCCGGAGTAGAGTGTGTCTGCTTCGCTCGGCCTCTGACCTGGTTAAGCAATAAACTCCAATTCTCTAAGCGTCCTTATTTTTTGCTCCCTAATTTTTAGGTTTTAACTTCTATGTCATCTGTTAGCCGCCTTTCGATTTTTGTTGATGGGAACAATATGTTCTACGCTCAACAAAAAAATGGCTGGTTCTTCGACCCGCGCCGAGTCCTGGATTATTTCACAAATGATCCCGACGTAGAGTTAATCAACGCTTTCTGGTATACCGGGCTGAAAGATCCGCAGGATCAGCGTGGGTTTCGAGATGCGCTAATTAGCCTGGGATACACCGTGCGAACTAAAATTCTGAAAGAGTATTATGACGACAACTCCGGGCGCTATTCCCAGAAAGCAAACCTGGATGTGGAAATCGTGATCGATATGTTCAACACGGTCGATCAGTATGACCGGGTGATCCTGTTTAGCGGCGATGGCGACTTTGAGCGGGCGATTGAACTGCTACGCTCCAAAAGCACCCATATTACAGTCGTGTCTACTGAGGGCATGATTGCCCGCGAGCTGCGAAATGTGACGGATAAATACATTGACCTCAACGATATCCGCGATCAGATCGAAAAAGTGGATGGTTGAACAAAGTGGATGGTTGAACCCGTTACAAGCTGTCTTGGCGATCGGTGATTAGGCGATCGCAGATTAGCTGCCCTCCCAAGGCAGATGCGCTCAGACAGACTCTCTCAAATAAAATCCTTGAGCCAGAATCCCTGAGCCAGCAGCTTTGAGCAGAACTCTCGAATAGAACCCTCGAATAGAACCCTCGAATAGAACCCTTTGATAGCGTGTGAGGCGTGGTGCGATGGATCGATCTAAAGTGGTGGCGGTGATTACAGGGGCGATCGCCATTTTGCTGAGCATTGCCTATCTGCTGATCGTGCAACTGCTCGACTGGCGAGGCGAGATGATTCCTGCGCCCGTCGATTTCTCAGCCCTACCGCTTGCAAGCAGCGGCGGCTCGGTGGAATGGGTTGTCTCCTATGCGGATTGGGTGGGCGGACGGCTCTCATGACGGCACAGCCTGCAAATTTTTCGGCAGAAGGCGTGTCTGCTGGAAGCCTACTCACGCCATTACCCGTCAGACCTTCTGTGACCCTCACGGTGTTGGGGGCTGGCGCTTGGGGCGGCACGCTGGCCACACTGGCAGAGCGAAACGGACATCGGGTGCGGCGCTGGTCACGGCGGTTTCAAGAGCCAATCGAAGCTAGCTTAATGGGAAGCGAAATTTTGGTTTCGGCGATGTCGATTAAGGGCGTTGTAGAGTTAGCGCCGCGTCTGGGCCAAATCGGCATTGACCCGGCGACCATCCTAGTTAGCGCCACCAAAGGACTCGACCCCGAAACAGGGCGCACGCCGACCCAACTCTGGCGAGATGCGTTGCCACAGCAGGCGATCGCCGTCCTCTCGGGCCCCAACCTGGCCAAGGAAATTATGCAAGACCTCCCGGCCGCAACGGTGGTGTCTAGCAGCGACACGGCAGCGGCGCAGTTTGTGCAGCGGGTGTTTGCCTCAGAGCGCTTCCGGGTGTACACCAATACTGACCCGCTGGGCACTGAACTGGGCGGCACGCTGAAAAACGTGATTGCGATCGCCGTGGGCGTGTGCGATGGGCTGAAACTGGGCACCAATGCCAAATCTGCCCTAATTACCCGCGCTCTGGCAGAAATGATTCGCGTGGGCACTTATCTAGGCGGCGAAACCGACACCTTCTTTGGACTATCGGGCTTGGGCGACTTGCTCGCCACCTGCAACAGCCCCCTCAGCCGCAACTACCAGGTTGGCTATCAGCTTGCACAGGGGCTTTCTCTGTCGCGGGTGCTGGCGGATTTGGAAGGCACAGCCGAGGGCGTGAATACGGCAAATGTCCTGTTTGATCTATCGCAGCGGGAGCAAATCCCCATGCCAATCGCCCATCAGGTCTATCTGCTGTTGAATGAGCAAATCACGCCGCAGCAGGCGGTAGAAGCGCTAATGGAGCGGGATTTGAAGTCGGAGGACTAGGGTTGAGAGGATACAGACAGGGAGTTTGACCCATGCCAACGTCAGTCGTTCGTCAGCTTGTGGTTCAGCCCATTTCGGCAGAGGCGTTTCGGCCGTTTGGGCAGGTGATTTTTGCCAGTCCTGATGGGGCGCGGTTTGGCCCCGACGATGCCCAGCTTTGTCTGGATCGGGGCGTTCCCCGCTTTTACATCATGCGGCTGCACCAGCGGGGGCGACAGTTTTCCCGCATTACCCGCCATCGGCAGTGTACTCAATGCCTGGGGTCGCTGGAGGGCAAAGACTGGCTGATTGCGGTTGCGCCGCCGTCCGAGGCAGATCAGCCGGATCTGGAGGCGATCGCCGCCTTCCACATTCCGGGCACCTGCTTTATCAAGCTGAACCTGGGCACCTGGCACGCCGGCCCCTACTTCGACCAGGACACGGTGGATTTCTATAACCTGGAACTCAGCGATACCAACCTCATCGACCACCAGACCCACGACTTTCGCCAGAGCCACGGCATTCAGTTTGAACTGGTGGGCTAATTTCTCGATTTTGGATTTGCGATTTTGGATTTGGATTTTGGATTTGCGGTTCACAGTGACGCAAATCACGCGATCGCCCTGTCATAATCACCCAGTCGGGTTTGCCCATGTCACTGGCCGAAAGGGTTGCACCCCGCATACTAGACGGTATAGACACCTAGCTAACAACCAAGCTCCTCGCCTAGCCAGAACGTCTATAAACCTCCTGAATATGCTCCTCAAAGCCACGCCGCAAGGGTGGCTTTTTTGTTGGTGGTTTGTTAGCGCTCCGTTGCTGGCGTTCCAAACGGGTGCATCCCACTTTTGGAACCCTCACCCTAAATTCCTCTCTCAGAGCGGGAGAGGCACTTTCAATCCGGCTCCCCTTCTCCCGTTTTGGGAGAAGGGGTTGGGGGATGAGGGCAAATTTGCATCACTGGGATGCATCCTTCGCTACTTTCCAAACCGCCCCGGACTCAGACCCTCCAGCAGTGGATCGGGCTGTTCCACCAGATGGCCGGCATAGCGGCGGGCCAGGGGCGGCATGATCGCAAAGGGATTGCTAAACCCAGAGAAAAGATGCATCCCCTCCGCACCGGGAACCGGCCCTACCAGCGGCAGGCGATCGCCACTAAACGCCACAGGACAGCGACTCCAGGTTCCCGGAACCTCCTTAAGGCTGGGCAAGAACCGCCCCACGGACTGGCGCAGCGCAGACTCGCTGGCCGCCGCATCAACCTCCGGCTCCAAGCTGCTGATCATGCGCGTCACCTGACCAATCCGAATCCGCCCGTCTTTGAACTGGATCACGCCCTCGTCCAGAATGGGCGGCACGACTTCCTGATTGGGCTGATTCCACCGCGCATCTGCTGCACCGGCCGCGGCCTCCTGTTCAAAGCGTTTTAGTGCAGCAGGCATAATCAGCGTGCGCGTCTGAGTCGGCGTATTCGGCGGTGTTTCAATTAGCTCTGCCTGAGAAAAGTAGATCCGCACAGACAGCCCCGCCTGCCGCAGGAGGGTGCGACTCCATCCCCCTGCGCTGACAATGATTCCGGCCGCGCTCAGCGTTCCTGCTGGGGTCGTGATGCCCGTCGTGCGATCGCCCTCCCGCACAAAACCCGTCACCTGCGCCAGCCGCATCTCGCCGCCCAGCCGCTGAAACGCCTGCTGATAGGCCAGGGTTGTTGCTTCAGGGCTGACGTGGCCGTGCGTGGTGTGGAGCGCCCCACCCAAAGCCGCCGGGTTCAGCAGTGGCTCCAGTTCGCAGGCAAATTCTACGCTGATGGGCTGCGGCGGAATCCAGCACGAGCGATAGGACTGGGCGATCGCCCCCACATCTTCCTCCGGCTCGATCACCAGCACCAGGTCTAGTTCACGAAACTGCGTGTCTCCCTCCAGCTCGTCCGACAACTGGCGATGAATCTCAATTCCTTCCTGGCAAAGCTGCTGAGTCAGGGGAGTATTACCCGACCAGTAGGCAATCCCACCATAGCTATAGCGTGTTCCATTCTTGGGCGCAGCAAACTGCTCTAGCAGCAGCACAGAACTCCCCAGTTTGACTAACTCGTAGGCCAGTGCCGATCCGGCAACCCCACCCCCAACCACAATCCAGTCATACGTTGTCATGTGCGATCCTGATCTTTCCTAATCTTTGTAGAGTCCTGGTAGCGTCCGTTTAATCCACATTCTGGCTTTTCAGAGTAGCGCGAGTTTCTCCAAACGTAAAATTCAACAGGCAAAACTCGACGGGCAAAACTCAACGCGCAACATCAGGATGCAACCCGATGGGCTGATTGACTGACAAAACTTGAAGCACCCTCACCCCAACCCCTCTCCCAGAGTGGGCGAGGGGCTTTTGACCCAGGTT
>NZ_DVEA01000312.1:0-30082 GCF_015295965.1 Thermoleptolyngbya sp. M55_K2018_002 | reverse complement strand
GCAGGCTTCACCACGCCATATTCGGTGATGATGCCCGTGATTAGATCCGCAGGCGTGACATCAAATGCGGGATTGTAATAGTCCAAGCCTTCCGGCGCGATCACCGTTTCGCCGATTTGATAGACCTCGATGGGGTCGCGCTCCTCGATAGGGATTTTGCTGCCGTCGCTGAGGCTGAAGTCCACCGTGGAGAGCGGCGCAGCAACGTAGAAGGGAATATTGTGGGCGCGGGACACCAGCGCCAGACTGTAGGTGCCGATTTTGTTGGCGGTGTCGCCATTGGCGGCGATGCGGTCTGCGCCCACCACGACGGCATCCACCAGCCCGCGCTGCATACAGTGGGCGGCCATGCTGTCGGTGATCAGCGTAGTGGGGATACCTTCCTGCACGCATTCCCAGGCAGTGAGGCGGGCCCCTTGCAGGCGCGGGCGCGTCTCGTCGGCATAGAGCCGCTCCAGCCGGTCTTCTCGCCAGACGGAGCGCACGACCCCCAGCGCCGTGCCATAGCCTGCGGTGGCCAATGCTCCGGCGTTGCAGTGCGTCAGCAGGCGCAGCTTGTGGGGCGTGGTGGGCAGCGCGGCCAGCCCGTGGTCGCCGATCGCCCGACAGGTTTCCAGGTCTTCGGTCTGGATTGCCTGCGCCGTTTGCAATAACGCTGTTTTGAGATAGTCCACCGGGCCGATGGTCTGCCGTGCCACCTTCAGCATTCGCTCTGTGGCCCAAAACAGGTTGACTGCGGTGGGTCGCGTAGCCCGCAGTTTCATGGCCACAGACTCTAACTCGCGCAAAAACTGGTCGCGATCGCCCGTTTCGATTTCTCTGGCTCCCAGATACATCCCGTAGGCAGCCGCCACGCCGATTGCGGGGGCCCCGCGCACGATCATGGTTTTAATGGCGATCGCCATGTCGTCGCAGCGGCTAATCTGCACCAGGTCATATTCAGTCGGCAGTCGATTTTGGTCAATCAGCCAAACATGGTCGTCTTGCCAAATCACAGGATAGACCTGCGAGGTTGGGAGGTTCATAGGACAGGGTCAGGGGGGTAGAGGTCTAGCTTTGTCCTAAATTAACCCCCCAGTGGGCCGAAACGCCAGAGGCCAAACTGTCTGGGCGTAGCCCACAGAGTTCAGGAAAATTTTCCAAAACGAACCAGGAGCGCAGGGCCCCCGGTTCTGGAATCCCCTAGCGGCGCGATCGCCGGGGTACAAGCGTCAGCGTCAGAGGCGCAGGATCGACCGGACTGGACAGGCTGCTGCTGGCGCGGATGGCGCTGCTGGTCAGGATTTGGCGCACCTGGGCATCGGTCAGGTTGGGGTTTGCCTGACGCATCAGGGCGACCACACCCGCGACGTGGGGCGTAGCCATCGACGTGCCGTTCAGGGATTGATAGCGGCCGCCCGGACGGGTCGAGAGAATATTCACCCCTGGGGCCACAACATGCTGCATTCGGCTATCGGTTCCGGCGCGGTTGGAGAAGGATGCTAGGTTGCCGCTGCTGTCGATCGCCCCGACGGAGACACCATACTGAATCGCAAGGCTGGCCGGGTTGCTGGGGCGGGCTGCGCCTTCGTTGCCTGCCGCCATAACCACGATCGCCCCTCTGGAAACCGCATGGGCGATCGCCGACTCAATGTCGCTGCTATAGCCACCGCCCAAGCTCAGGTTAATCACGTTTGCCCCGTTGTCGGCCGCATAGCGAATCCCCCGCGCCACGCTCAGGTTTGTGCCCGATCCGTCGTCTCCCAGCACCTTCACAGGCATAATCTGGGCATTGTAGGCAACTCCAGTGATGCCTGTGCCGTTGTTCTCTGCGGCAATCGTCCCGGCAACGTGGGTGCCGTGCCCGTTCACGTCCATCGGATTATTGTTGCCGTTGGCAAAGTTCCAGCCACGCACATCGTCCACAAAGCCGTTGCCGTCATCATCGATGCCGTTGCCCGCAATTTCCCGCGTGTTGCGCCAGATATTGGCATCCAGGTCGCTGTGGGTATAGTCCACGCCCGTATCCACCACAGCCACCACCACGTTGCGTCCGGTGTAGCCCTGTGCCCACACCTCTGGCGCATTCACCAGGTTATTGCTCCAGCTATGGCCTGCGTCTGCCACTGGGGTAAACGGCGTGCGACCGATCGACTGGGCGACGGCCGCTGCGGCATTGACCAGGCCATAGCCATAGGTGCTGTTGAACCCGTTGGCGGGGGGCTGAGCATTGGGCGCACTCAGCGTCAGCGAGTAGTTCCCCGTTTCATTGGCCCAATAGCTGGTCACGCGGACGATATAGCCAACCCCTGCTTGCAGATTGAGCGTCAGGCGGGCGTTTGTGCCGCCGCCCCCGTCATCGTTTGCGGCAATGACCCTACCCGTGCGGCTATCGACGATTTGCAAGTACGCATCAAACGCGCCAGAGGTCAGGTCTAGCTGTACCTGTCCGCCCGTTGTGCTTTGCAGCCTGTAGTCATCTTTGTAAGTATTGGGGCGAGTGGGGTTGCGGGCATCCCAGCGTGAAAGCGATTCGTGGATGGTTTGCTGAGCATTCACGCCGCCCGCTCTGCGGCTTCGGGTAGCTGTGGCGACCAGTCCGTCATCGTCTGCGAGGCCCGTGAGCGCGTCTGGCTTTGAGGTATGGCGCTGGCCGGGTTGGGAATTCGCGAAAGACGGGCGATCGCCCCCCTCCTGTCCGTTAAAAGATCCGCTGAAGAGAGAGCCGGATGCAAACCGAGAACTATCCCAAATACTTGAACTCGATATGGATAAATTAAACGATAACGAACGGTTTCTTGAACCTGAGATTGAATCAATATCGGATAAGTTTTTGAACGTATCCTGATCGTATCTGGCACTGAAGGCAGTCTGCTGCGGGTATGCTTTGCTGCCGAGGCGACTGAAGCCATCGGTTGTGCCTGCTAGTCCAGACAAGTGAAAGCCTGAAGACAGGCCGGGCAAGTCAGCACTCAAGGTATCGGGCAATGAAGCGTAAGTGAGGTCTGGCATTACTAATATCCATCTGAATTAAAATTATCCGGGTCGCAGCTTAGGCTGCACAAACAGACATAATTCAGACGCGGAAAGACGTATGCAAAACCAATGCAAAACTCAAAACTAATGCAAAGTTGACACAAAACTGACGCAAAGTTGATGCAGAGCGATGCAAAACCCCACGCCAGACCGTTGTACCAAAATGCGCTGGGCGATCGCCGTCTTTCAGCCAACGCCCGACCATCCAGAATCTTCAGCAACCTGAGCAGATGGACTTCTGGATGATCCTTAAAAACCGCAATTCGAGTTACCCCTCTGGATACAGATGCACCCTGATTTATAATCAGTTGCTACTGTGGCTACTGTGGAGCTTTACTCCCTGAATCCTAATCCTCAAAACCCGATTCCTATGAACCCAACGTGCGATCGCCCTTATACCGTAATGCTGATTGTGCCGACGGGGGTGGGCGCAGCAATCGGCGGCTATGCGGGGGATGCGCTGCCCGTGGCAAGGGCGATCGCCCAGGTGGCCGATCGGCTGATTACCCATCCCAACGTGCTGAACGGGGCGCAGTTGTATTGGCCGCTGCCCAACGCGCTGTATGTAGAAGGCTATGGGCTGGATCAGTTTGCCGCAGGGCAGTGGGGGCTGCGGCCGGTGCGCCAGAACCGAGTGGGGCTGTTGCTGGATGCGGGCATCGAGCCGGAACTACGCTGGCGGCACTTGCAGGCGGCAGACGCAGCGCGGGCAACCCTAGGGCTGAGCCTGACGGAGTATGTCGTGACGGATGCGCCGCTGGGTGTGAGCCTGCAAACGGCAGCTTCCGGCGCAACCTGGGGCACGCTGCAACATCCCGACAGCCTGCTGCGCGGGGTAGAAACGCTGATTACGCAGGCCAAAGCAGAGGCGATCGCCGTTGTGGCCCGCTTTCCCGACGACAAGGGCAGCGATGCCTTGCAGGACTATCGCCACGGGCAAGGGGTCGATCCTCTGGCCGGAGCCGAAGCCGTCATTAGTCATCTCGTCGTCCGAACCTTCCAAGTTCCTTGCGCCCACGCGCCCGCCCTGTCGCCGCTGCCCCTCGATCCGACGCTTTCTCCCAAGTCTGCTGCTGAGGAATTGGGGCACACGTTTCTTCCCTGCGTGCTAGTCGGCCTCAGCCGCGCCCCGCAGTTCGTTTGCCAGACGAATCAGAACCCACTGAGCCAGGACATCTGGGCCGATCAGGTCGATGCGCTGGTGATTCCTGCCACGGCTTGCGGCGGCAGTGCTGTCCTCAGCCTGGGGCAAACCCACACCCAAATCATCACCGTGGCGGACAACACCACGCGGATGCAGGCTCCTGCTAAGGCCTTGGGCATTCGGGCGATCGCCGTCCAGTCTTATCTGGAAGCCCTCGGCGTGCTGGTCGCCCACCACGCTGGCCTCGACCCCGCTGCTCTATCGCCAACGGTGGAGAATTTGCGGGCGATCGCCCCTTCCGCCAGCCTAGAATCCCTCACGGCAAACCTCCCCAAAATGCTAGCCTGAGAGAATTAGGCGGCAGGCAGACGGGATGAAGTGATAGAAAGAATTGGATAGTATGATCAAGCGCAACGGAATGATCACAAGCCCCTCGATAATCCTCACCCTCCAAAGCCCCAGCCCTTGAACCCCTAGTCCTTCAGCCCCCTAGCCCTACTCCACCGTGCCCACCCCCACCCAACCCCAACTCGAACCGCTCGATCGCACCCAGGTGCTAACGGCAATGGGCATTACGGCGCTGGTGCTGCTGATCGTGTCTCAGTTTTGGCTGGCGTTTGATGCGGTGGACATGCTGCCCGTCAGCGTTCGTCCGTCTGCGGTGGGGCTTGGGGTGGCGCTGGCGCTGGGTATTAGCCTGGCTAGTGAGGGAGCCTATCGCCTCTGGCCGGCCTATCGCACCAGTGCAGACACCTACCTGGCGCTGGTCATCAAGCCGCTGACCTGGGTTGACCTAATCTGGCTGGGGCTGCTGCCGGGGCTGAGCGAGGAACTGCTGTTTCGCGGCGTGATGCTGCCTGCGATCGGGCTAAATTGGTTTGGACTGTTGGTTAGCAGCCTGTGTTTTGGCGTGTTGCACTACAGCGGTTCGCAGCAGTGGGCCTACGTGATTTGGGCGACGGTGGTGGGTGCGGCGCTGGGGGCTAGTGCGCTGCTGACGGGCAATCTGCTGGTGCCGATTGTGGCGCATATCGTAACGAATCTAATTTCTAGCGGCACCTGGAAGCTGAAGCAGCTAGAGGTTGGGGCTTAGGATTTTTGAGGGCACGGGGGTTGACGGTTTCTAGGCGAGACTTTTTGAAGGGGTTGAGCGGCGTTTCGGCGGGGACTGGGCTGGCGATCGCCCCTTTGCCAATTGCCTCTTTTTCACAGAGCGCCAATCCAGCGGAGGCGCTCTCTGCGAATGGGCTGATTCCAGAAGCCGTTGCGCCTGTCCCCACTACGCCCGACGACGCGCTTGCAGAATTGATTGCGGGAAATCGGCGGTTTGTGACGCGGCGGCGGCTGTTGCCCCACCAAGACACCTCCCGACTGACGGAGGTTGCAGAAACCCAGGCTCCCTTTGCCGCCATCCTAAGCTGTGCCGATTCGCGGGTCGTGCCAGAGATTGTGTTTGATCAGGGCATTGGCGACCTGTTTGTGGTGCGGGTGGCGGGCAATGTGGCGGCGTTGGAGGATGTGGCCAGTGAAGAATATGCCGTCAGCCTGCTGCATACGCCCCTGGTGATGGTGCTGGGTCATGCGGGCTGTGGTGCGGTGACGGCGGCCCTGTTGGGCGGCAAGCTGCCGGGGGCGCTGGATAGCCTGATCCACGAGATTCAGCCTGCGATCGCCCTTGCAGACGCAGAACTGGCCCAACTGAAACGCAACCAGCCCAACAAAGTACTAAAGCCGGGCGATCGCCTCACCTATGCAGTGAAGGCAAACGTCCGGCTACAAACCCAGCGGTTGCTCCAGTCCCCCATCGTGTCTCAGGCAGTGGACGCAGGACGACTCAAAGTAGTAGGAGCCTACTACGACCTGGCAACTGGAGTTGTGAGCATTCTGGTCGATTGAATGGAGTCTTTGAATGGAGCCTCTTGAGCCTCTTTGCAGGCAGAGCGTTTTGCCAGAAAAGCGCCTGAAAACGCCAGCCTACAGGAGGCTACAGACCTTGGCGAGACACAAACTTCTCGAAATCGGCCTGCGTTTGATGCAAAAGCTGCTGGCGGCTGCCATCGGTGCTGTTCAGGTTGGGCACAAGCTTGCGGGCGTGCAGGGCCATGTGAAGTTGAAGATGTGCAACGTATTCGCTGAAGTCTTCCCTCAGGGCGGGAGCGGCGATGGATTCAGCCGAAGAAATCAGAGTGTTCTCCTTCATGTGCCTGCGATATCTCGAATACATGTGTTTAATTAACAGTATCGACCGTAGCATGATGACTTTACACAGTTTGCGAATCGCAATGAAGTTTAATTTATGCAGCTTGATGCAGCGGATCGGAGTGGGGGAGCGGGGGCAATTGGGTTCCCAGCTTGCTCAGGGTGGATCGGGCTTGGGCTTCTCTGTCGTGGCGGGTGATAGAACTCTATGGGAAATGGATGGTGGGCGATCGCCCTACTTGCGCCAATAGCAATCGCCCAGCCCGCCGCACGGGGTCTAGAATTGGCGGGCAACAGCGAAACACGGATTGAGTCAATGGCAGACTTGATCGCTGACTCGATGGCTGACTCGATGGCGGACTCGATGGAGCCGAGTCCGTTGGCGCAGCGTTCCCGAAATCCGGCTCGGCGGCAGCCGCAAAACCACTGCCCCGATACGCTAGAGTCTTTGATGCCGCCGCTGCTGCGTGATTTGCCCAGCTATGCCAATCGCGTCATTGCGCGATCGCGCTCTCGCAGCCGCACCACCGACCTGCCGCCGAGCTATGTGCTGCTGGCGGGGTCGCCCGACTATCGCCCCCTGCCTGCAAATCTGGAAGCACTGGGGCTGGCAGAATATCAGGCGATCGCCCCCGACGACCAACCCCAGCAGGTCTTTTTCACCACGCTAGAGCGGCAGTATGGCTACGGCGGCTATGCCCGACTCCAGGGATTTTATTGGGTTTTTCTAACGCAGCAGGCAGACCAGTGGCAACTGGCAGGTGTGCTGTCGAGTGTGGGTGGCTATCCCCAGCGGCAGCCCGCCAGCCCGCCCCGCGACGGCAGCGAAGGTGTGGTCGCACAGGCGATTCGACTGTGGCTTCGGGATTGCCATGCCGGATCAATCCGAGTTGGTCTACAAGTTGATTCGTGGGTTAATCAAACGCCCTGACTTAAATACCCAGATCGTTCAAATCAAGCTGGGGTAGGTCAGGCGGCACGACCCGACGCGACTGGACGACCTTGCGGCTCTCGCGCTGGGTAGACATTTCGACGGCGATCGCCTCGAATTGCGTTTCCACGCAGCCAAAGGGCACCGTGACTTGGGTGTAGGCAATCTGATAGCCCTGGCCGTCGGGTGCAAAGTTCATCACCCAGCGCGGCCCGTCCAAAATCGTGCGAGATTGGCGATCGCGCAGCCACAGCTTGATGTAAAAACGCGGCTCCAGATCGGGTAAGGCAATGCCAATTTCAATACGCTGGCCAGAGGTGAGTTCGCCCTGGGGCACGTCCATCACAGGTGAGGGCACAGGCTCTTCCGCAGGCAACACCACGGGCGGCGGCTCTGGTGCGTGCTCAGGGCGATACAGGCTGGAGCGCTGGGGCGGCGGCAGGGGCGCATCTTCCACCACAATTTCGTCCGTGGTCAAGTCTAGGTCACGTCCCAGCGGCGGCGAACCCGGCTGCATCAGCGTCCCCAGCTCTCGATCGGTCGCCAGCGCCGTCAGCCGAGCCAAAAAGCGACGCTGCAAGTTCAACGCCTGAAAGGCCCGATCCTCCGGCGACAAAAAGCGGGGTGTGCCGTTGGGCAAGGGCGCAGGCTGCCCCAGAGAGAATGCTTCGTGGTTCCACTCCAGCGGGGTATCTGCCGAATCGGCGATCGCCGGAGTCGGCTGCGTCTGGTCGGGCGGCGGCTCTGAAACTGCGGCTTCCAGGTTTGCGGTTTCGGAACTGCCTGCCTCCAAAGGGTCGGCTTCTGCTGGGGACGCTTCTCGGACGGCGGCTCTGGGTTCGTCCGGGGGTGTTTCGACGGGCAGCTTTGAGCGACTGGCGCGATTGACGTGAGTCAGGTAAATCGAAAGATCGGCATCTTCTGCTGCGGCGAGGGGCGGGGGAGGCGATTCTAGAGTTGCCGCGTCGGAGTCCGCAAAATTTGCAACCTCCTCGACCCGTGCTGCTTGATCGTCGGGAAGCAGGCGATGGGTCAATTCGCCCTCGGTTTGATCCGCTGTCGATTGGGTTTCGTCCGTTTGGGATGGATCGGGCGGCGGGGCGCTGCTGTCGAGGCGAGTGACGGGGGTTTGCCCAGTCAAAACGGCGGCTGCCAACTGCCAGAGGCTCATGCCGTTTTCAAAGCCAGGCAGCGGGTTGCCCCAGGGCGGTAGCTCCACAGGCTTGGCGGTCGGCGCATCGGCGGCCGCTGCTGGCTGAAAGATCTGCGGCGGCAACACCTGATCACCCGCTGGACGGACTTCTGGCAATGGGGCGGCGGAGGCGGGTGTGCCATCCACCAAGTTGAGCAAGGACAGATCTAGGTCTTCTTCATCGACAAACGGTGAGGTGAGGTCGCCTGGAAAATCGTTGGCGATCGCCTCCAGCAGATCATCCAGCGCCGCCGTCACCGTGAAGCTCTGGGCCGCCAGCAAAAATGGCTCCTGCTGTTCTCCTTGAGGCGCGGACAGCGTTGCTTCGCCCAGCATCAGCCGGGTTGCGTCTACATCGGGAATGTCAATCCCACAGTCCACCGCACGAGGCAATGCGCCCCCCGGCAATTTATGCCTGATTTGCGCCAGCGGCTCGCCGCTTTGTGGGTCGCGCAGGGCCAGGTCTAGATAGAGGGCGGGAAGCTCAAGTGCAGAGTCGGGTGCTGAGTCGGGATTCGCTGCGACCACCTGGCCGCTAATCCGCAGTGGGCCTCCCCACTGCGCCGTATAGTGGTCGGGATGCAGCACCAGGCGTAGTGGCGGCAGGTCGGCAGGGGAAGGGATAGCAGATGCCTGAGTCGGGCTGAGATCCGGTTGCTCAGGGGGTTGCTTAGTCGGTTGCTCAGGGGGTTGTTTAACTGAATCGCCGGAGACTGCTGCACCTGTTTCTGCACCAGCGGCGATCGCCTCTCTTGCTTCCCCATTTTCTGTTTCAACCTCAGCTAACGCTGCTCCCAAGTCAGACGGTTCGGCAGGCTCCGTTTCGATCGCTTCCAGTGCGGCCAGAAAGTCGTCTGCCACTGCGACTGGCTCGGCTGGCTCGATGGGGGATGAGGCTGGCGGGCGATCGCCCATCTCCTCTGAATTTTGGAGTGAATTTTGGAGACTTTGGCACTCTGGCAGGTTTTCCGACTCCGACGGCTCGGCGGCTCGATCAGCGGTTTTATCTGCCGTAGCTTGCTCCACAGCCTGATCGGTCACCGCAACATGGCTGTGCCAGTCTTCGGGCAGCAGGTCATCGTCCCCGTCGGCATCTGTCTCATGGCTCAAGACCTGGAGCTTGACCCCATAGCCCCAGCCCTCGCCCATCAGGTCAGACATGAGATCGCCGACACAGCGCAACTCCCACGCCCCCGGTTCCAGCCGGGTAAAGGGCAAGACGACCAGCAGCCCGTCAGGATTGGTCTGTCCCATCCGCTTTTGCACTCGCCGCCGGGGTGGATGCTCGGTGGTAATGGTCTGGATGATGGAAATTTCGACGGGTGTATTCATCCGGCTGGAACGCGCCACGACCCGGTAGCGCCCTTCTAGAACCTCCACATCGGGAGACTCTAGCGGCAACCAAGAGCGATCGCCTTCCTGCTGAATCAGAAATTCCCAAAACGCCATCAGAACCTCTTGCCAGGACTGGGAAATGCAAAAATACTAAATTTCGGTCAGCTTTCGGTCAGCTTTCGGTCAGCACTCAGTCCAGCATCACGCCCTGAAAAACAGGCTGAAACAGATGTGCCGAAACAAATGTTTCGAGATGTCTTCAGCACTCGCCCAGGCTGGATGATCACCGTGCTTCTTTAATTACACAAATACACAGTCCAATGCACGGTTTTAGTGTATCGAATTACTACAGAAGTGGAACCACCCGCCTGACTTGAGCAGATTTTGTTAAAAATTCTTAGCGTTTCGACATTGCAGCACAATTCGCAGTACATTCGGTTCTGAACCGCTTGTAGTTCCCAATAGGAAATTTGATATGGCAGCTTCTTATTTGCCTTCCATCTTTGTTCCCATTGTTGGTTGGGTGTTTCCCGCTGTGACGATGGCGCTTTTGTTCATCTATATCGAGCGTGACGAGTAATTCACTCTGCCCGACTTTGCCCGATCCTATCTGAGGTTTTCTTCTCCTCATTCTCAGATATCGCAACAAACCGTTACAAATTTCTTGGAGATTCTCGAACATGACAGACGTAGTGCAGCCCGCTGGCGATCCCCAGATCGGCAACCTGGCAACCCCGATCAATTCCTCCGGCTTTACCAAAGCGCTGATCAATAACCTGCCTGCCTATCGTCCTGGGCTGTCGGCTCAGCGTCGCGGGCTAGAGGTGGGCATGGCGCATGGCTACTTGCTCTTTGGCCCCTTTGCATACACCAGCCAGTTCCGCAACTCTGGCGTGGGCGATCTGGTGGGGCTGATCGAAGCCGTGATTCTGGTGGTGATTCTGACGGTGTGCCTGTCGCTCTACAGCAGCGTTGGGGTGAAGAAACCGATCGCCACCGTGACCACGCCAAACCCCCCCGACTCGCTGGCTTCTTCTGAGGGCTGGAGCGAGTTTGCAGGTAGCTTCCTGGTGGGTGGCATCGGCGGCGCAGCGTTTGCCTATCTCGTATTCCAGGTGTTTAAGTCGGGCGTGTTTGAAACCTTCGGCAA
Source organism: Thermoleptolyngbya sp. M55_K2018_002 (assembly GCF_015295965.1). Lineage (NCBI taxonomy): Bacteria > Bacillati > Cyanobacteriota > Cyanophyceae > Oculatellales > Oculatellaceae > Thermoleptolyngbya > Thermoleptolyngbya sp. M55_K2018_002. The sequence goes on along the minus strand of NZ_DVEA01000312.1, from coordinate 19,116 downwards.
CCTGGCAGGTTAAGAGGATTATGGGTTCTGTTTGAATAAGGCGCATTTTTCTGAGGGAAATGCGGTTTATTGCGACAATGCTCTGATCAGCGCTCACAAACTTCAAACTTGTAGTCTGTTGAGGCGTTTCTGCAAAATCCCTAAGGCAAAGGAGGCGTAGAGCTAATTCTGCGTCTCCTTTTTGCATGGTTCAGAGCTTTATAAATCGTCTGTGCATGGTGGCAAAGCAGTTTCTTCTAAAGATTGTCGCTCCAGTCTTGTTTAAGGATTGCCCAAAGCTTCACGTCTTCAAATACACCGCACTTGCGAACTCGCTGACGCAAAAGACCTTCTTGCAAGAAGCCATTTTTCTGCAAAACTTTGCCTGAACCAGGATTTCTAACCATGTGATAAGCGTAGAGTCGATTCAGCTTGAGGGTGGCAAAGCCAAAGCTGAGCAAAGACTTCAGGGCTTCGCTCATATATCCTTGTCCCCACAAGCCTACTGCTAGCCAGAAACTTACTTCACCTTGAGCATGTTCCGGTTCAATGTCTCGAATCTCAATTACACCAGAGAAGCGTTCTTGCTGTTTCTCAATGATTGCTAAAGAAACTGCTTGCCCGCGATGAAAAGCGGCTAATCGGTCTTGTAGATATTTTTCTGCTTCGCCGTCAGGATAGGGATGGGGAATGGAAACCATTGCGCTTCCGATTTCCTTTGCGCTTGCCAACGCCTGGATTGAAGGAGCATCTTCTTTTTTTAGCAATCGCAGATGAAGTCGGGAAGTTTCAAGCATTGGAAGTTGCTGCTAAGTAACAGGACGGCAGCCCGCCAGCACACTGTGAAACTGGACGACGTTGCCGATGACGGCGATCGCCGGAGCCTCGAAGCCAGTTTCTTCGACCTGTTGGGCAATCGTGCCCAGCGTGCCGAGTAATTCTTCCTGGTCGGGGCGCGTGCCCCAGCGCACGAGGGCGATCGGCGTGTCGAGCGAGAGTCCGCCTGCCTGGAGTTCGGCGACGATGTGCGGCAGATTGTGGATGCCCATGTAGATGACGACGGTTTCGCTGCCCTGGGCGATCGCTCGCCAGTTCACCTCTGGGCGATATTTGCCCGCCGACTCGTGCCCCGTCACGAAGGTAACAGAGGAACTGTAGCTGCGGTGGGTCAGCGGAATTCCGGCGTAGGCCGGCGCGGCAATTCCCGATGTCACCCCCGGAACCACCTCCACGGGCACACCCGCATTTACCAAATCCTCCATTTCCTCGCCGCCCCGCCCAAACACAAACGGGTCGCCGCCTTTCAGCCGCACCACAATCGCGTGGGTCTGTGCCTTTGCAATTAGCAGGCGAGTCGTTTCTTCCTGCACCAGCGAATGCCGCCCGCGCCGCTTACCTGCGTTGATCTGCTCCGCCTTCGGGTTGATCATCGCCAAAATCTGCGGACTCACCAGCGCGTCATACACCACCACGTCTGCATGTTCCAGCAGGGTCTTGCCCTTCAGGGTAAACAAGCCCGGATCGCCGGGGCCCGCTCCAACTAGGTAGACTTTGCCGAGGGGAGTTTGCATAGAAGGAAGAAAGGAAATAAGTGAATGAGGGGTTGGGGGTTGGCGTAAGCGACCTGACCCCTGTTTTCGTCAGTGTATCGTCTGTCTTTGGCGAACGGAGAAGCGCCATGCGGGAATCATCGCTTTACCATGCACAGGGCGCATTCCGTACCTTTTGATACATTTTTTGATATTAGACCGTCGGTTGGATTCGATTGAGTCGTTTGGCTCAATACCGTTCGGAGCAATTTGCATCAATCATCAATTCATCAATCATCAATTCATCAATATCGAATGCGCGGATCGACCCAGGCATTGAAGATGTCGATCAGGATGGAGGCGATCGCCACAATCACCCCAAAAAACACCATAATTCCCTGCACGACGGGATAATCCCGAAATTCAATCGCTTGGTAGAGCCGATTTGCCAGCCCCGGCCAGGAAAAGGTCACCTCCGTCAGGATTGCGCCGCCCAGCAGCGAGGCCACCATCAGCCCCAACACCGTGATCACAGGAATCATGGCATTTTTGAGCGCGTGTGCTGTAACGATTCGCACTTCTGGCACACCCCGCGCCCGCGCCGCCTCGACATAATCCGACCGCAGCGTCTGCTTCAGGTTGACCCGCACGATCCGCTCAAACACGCCACTGAGCAAGATCCCCAGCGTCAGGCTGGGCAGCGTCAGGTAATAAATCGTGGTGAAGAAGTGTCCCAGATTTCCCTCTAGCAAACTGTCGAACAGGTATAGCCCCGTGATGCGCGGCGGCGGGGTCGCTGCCAGCGGAAAGCGCGTGCCAATGGGAAACCAGCGCAACTGCACTGCAAACAGCAATTGCAGCAGCATCCCAAACCAGTACATCGGCACCGCGTAGGTGAGGATGCCAAAGAGCCGCCCGCCCGCATCCAGCGGAGAGTTGGGGCGCGACGCGGCCAGCGACCCAATGGCAATTCCCACCAGCGCCGAAACCACCATGCTGCATACGGTTAGCTCTACCGTGGCGGGAAAATGCTGCTGGATTATCTGCCAGACAGGTTGCCCCTGCGTGGTCAGCGAGGTGCCCAGATCCAGCCGCAGCAGACTCCCCAAATAGTTCACGTATTGCAGCCAGAGCGGGTCGTTTAGCCCCAGTCGGGTTCGCATGGCTTCCTTCACCTCGTCCGGTGCCCGTGCCCCCAGGATTGCGTCCACCGGGTCGCCGGGTGTAGCCCGCAGCAACAGAAACACCAGCGTCGTGATGGTGAGCAGCATCAGCGGAGCCAGCAGCAGGCGCGAGAGGACGTAGGTGCGGAGGGCGGAGGAACGGGACATGCAGAATCGGAGGTTCAGGTTGGGCTGGGAATAGAGGCGGGATAGCGAGATATCTTTATATCAGCAAATCGTCATCGGGGTCTTCATCTGCAAAGGACGGTTCTGATTTTGCGGGTTCCAGATCCTCGGTTGTTTCGGCAGCGTTGGCGTGGGAAATAGCCGCTGCTTCGTTGGGTCGCTGCTCGATGGGGTCTGCCAGCGCTGGCGATAAATCAAGACGCTCAATGGAGACAATTACCGCATTTTCCCCAGCATTTTCCGGTTCGGGGTCAAAGTCGCCACTGAAGTCGTCGTCAAATTCGTCCTGCCAGTTTTGGGCGATCGCCCCAGTCTCGTTTGTCCAGTTTTGCAAATCTGAGTCTTGCAGGTTTGGCGCTGGCAAATCCGGCGCTGGCAAATCCGGCGCTGGAGAGCCTGACCTCGGCGAGTCTAGTGATGGCAGTTCCCAGTCAAACTCCCAGGCTGCGTCTTCGGGCTGAGCAGGCAGCGGCTGTACATCGAGCGATCGCGGCGCATCCAACAATTCCTCCATAGGCACTTCCTCCATAGGCACTTCCTCCACGGGCGCATCCAGACGCGACGAACCAGATTCAGGCTCCGTTGCCAACTCGAATAACCCATCGGCGGATTCAATCAAGTCCTGAATCTGAGGCTGGGGCTGATTCTCGGCCTGAGAGTTTTCAGGCTGTACATCAGTCCGCAAATCAGTCCGCAAATCAGTCCGCAAATCAGTCCGCACGTCAGGCTGCACGTTAGCCCGAACATTAGATAAATCTGATGGATCTGATAGACCTGAATCTGGTGAATCTGGCAGAGGCGCTGGAGAACTGGGCTGCGTGGCTCGCGCATCAGGCTCCAGTTCAAACGGCGCTGGCTGCCGCTCAACCAGCGCTTCGGGTGCAGCCGAGAAGGGAATAGGGGTATCAGGAGGGCTGCGATCGGCAGGCACGTCAACAGACATTTCGCCCGACATCTCCCCCGACATTTCCCCGGTCGCTAGCTCTACTAGCACCTCGTCCAGCGTAAACGAGTCCTCGGTCGCGGGCCGGAATGCGTCTGGAGAAGCCGAGTTTGTCGAGTCTGTTGCGTCTGTAGCCAGTTCTACCCACGCTGCTGGCTCCGAGGTTTCGTCAGCAGTGACCCGTTCCAGAGTCCTCCCAGGTTCAGCATCGGATGCAGGATCGGATGCAGCGATGGCGGTCGATGGAGCGGTCGATGGGATAGTCGATGGGACGGTCGATGGAGCAGGAGCGAGGGGATCAGATACGGCTGGTGCTGCCTCCGGCGCTGTAGGCAGAGCGGTCGATGAAGCGGCTTGGTCTGGCGGCTCAGCCCCTTCGACGGATGGGGTCGGCGATTCCCCAGGCATAGTTGGTGTGACGCTGGGGGCAGCGGCCGCAGGAGTGGCTTTGGCGGGGGGGCGAGGTTGTCGAGTTCTGGCAGCGGCCGGGGTAGCGAGCGCAGCGGGATCGCTGGACGCATCGACAGGCGCGGGCTGGGGTGGGACGGCTTTGGGGCTGGCTTTGGGGCTGGCTTTGGGGAGCGATCGCACGGGGTTGCCCGCCAGCTTGGGTGATTTGCCGACACGACTCGTCACCTGGCTCATCCAGCCCGATGCTTGCTGCGGCAAAGCCTTGAACTGGGTCTGGAGGCGGCCCGGCAGTTCCTCGGCTGCCAGCTTTAGCAAATCGCCCAAGTTGCGCGATGATCCGGGCAACCGCGTTTGCTGGTCGTAGGGTGTAAGCAGTCGCCGCGATTCAATCAACTGCCAGCCCATCCAGCCCAGCAGGGCGACGCTGGCCATCTGTCCTAGCAGCACGCCGCCCGTGATGCGACCCGCGCACACCCACAGCACTAGGGCATAGAACATGCCCACGCCGCTCCAGATAAAGTCGTTTTTGCGGTAGACCTCTGGCAGAAAAAACGCCGACATATACAGCCCAAAGCTGCCCAGGGCGACGACTAGCGCCAAAATGTGGGACATTGTTTTTGCCTCCTGTTTGAGGACTACTTCTATATTTTGCGTGAGATTGGAACCTGTGCGAGATTCGGATTCTCTGGGCTGGAGCCACGCGCTTTCTAAACCGCCGGTCTTTCTGTTTTCTGCTCAGCCTGGGTTCTCGTGCGACTCGGACGATTTCTTTGGGCTGAATTTTTCGAGCTTAATTTCCCAGGCTCATTTTTAAGGCTTATTTTTCAAATGTGTGACTCAAATGACGCGCGATCGCCGTAAACTAATGTAAATTTCCGAATGAAGGGTGGAAAAAAGCCTGCCCGTCTGTATTATTTGTGGTGTGACGTTTGCTTACGATTTCTGGATTCGTCGGGTTTGAGTTTGAAGTTTGATATCAGCTTCTAGATTTTTGGCTCAAATCGTGCTTTAAGCATTAAGCTGAGTAATCCAGAATTAGATAACTCTTCTGGGGTTCAAGTTCTCGAAACGTTTCGGCAGTTTCTAGGCGACACTAGGTCGCCTTGGCTTCTGAGTCCAGGTTTTGAGGGTTTGAGCAGCGAGGAGAGGCTGTGGTGAGGAGTGAAGGCGCAAACTGTGGATGCAAAAATTTCTCCAGGTCGGTCAATTTCAGTAACAGGGCGCACCTTGCTCCTGACGTTATCCGCGATTCTGGTCTGTCTGATGGCGGCGCTGGATGTGGCTGCGGGGCGATCGCCCTGGCAAGCAGCTAGTCTGACGTTGCCCTTTACCTTGTCTGCGGCGGGGGTCGGAGCGTTGGGCTATGCGGCCGTGCCGCAACTCCGCGCCTGGAAAGCGGGTCAGGTGATTCGCGAGGATGGCCCCCAAGCGCACCTGAAAAAGGCGGGTACTCCGACGATGGGCGGCATTTTCGTTGTTCCCGTCGGCGTGGCGATCGCCCTGCTGCTCTCCGGGTTTCACCCGACCGTGTTGGCGGTTTCGGGCTTGACCCTTGCTTACGGATTTATTGGCTGGCTGGATGACTGGCAAATCCTCCGCCGCAAGTCGAATAAAGGCATTTCTCCCCGCACGAAGCTGGCGCTGCAAATCGGCTTTGGGGGGCTGTTCTGCCTCTGGGCTTTTAGCCACTCGTTTCCAGGTATGACCACGGTGCTGCTGCCCTTTGGACTGGCGCTACCGCTGGGGGCGCTGTTCTGGCTGGTGTCGTGGTTTGTGCTAGTGGCCGAGAGCAACGCCACCAACCTGACCGACGGGCTGGACGGGCTAGCGGGGGGCACAGGGGCGATCGCCCTGCTTGGTCTGGCAGCGCTCGTTGCCCCCGCTCACCCTGAGCTAGCCGTTTTCTGTGCGGCGATGGGCGGCAGCTACTTGGGCTTTTTAGTACACAACCATAATCCCGCCCGCGTGTTCATGGGCGATACGGGTTCCCTAGCGCTGGGCGGAGCGCTGGCGGCTGCGGCGATTGTCAGCCAGTCGCTCTTTGGCCTGCTAATTCTAAGCGGTATCTTCCTGGTCGAAACGTTGTCCGTCATTGCCCAGGTCGGATACTACAAAGCCACGAAGGATGAAAACGGCATTGGCAAGCGCCTCTTCAAGATGGCTCCGCTGCATCATCATCTGGAACTGACGGGCTGGTCAGAAACTCAGGTGGTGGGGCGATTCTATCTAATTGGCGTGCTGCTGGTTCTAGTTTGCCTGTCGCTGTTTCAGGGCTAAGGCTTTTGCGCTTCCTGTAAAGAATGGTAGCGAACGCAACAAAAAAAGCCTTGGATTTCCTATGATTGAAGTGGAGCAAGTTAAGGATAGTTTATAGTTCCTTTCGATTTCCGCTCTATCCAGATGACTCGCTCCTCGTTCACTCGTTGCTGAGGCCAGCGTTATGAATCTTTTTAAGGTCATTGGACAGGCGATTCAATTCCTTACCGAAGGAGCATCGGAGATTTTCAGCCCTGACCGAGACGAATATCCCAAAACGGGCGTGCAGCCTTACGAAGGTGATCCGCTGTCTGAGCGTGTAGAGTCTACTAAATAGCCGCTAAGTTATTTGTCGGCTGTCATTTCTGAACGAATTCGGTTGGCTAACCAATCGGTTGGCTGATTAAAAAATCCCCCCTCTATGCTGCTATTGGCGAAGGGGGGATTTTTGTAGGGACGCTGCTAGGATTGAAGCGCCAGGAAGCGATCGCCTGCGATCGCCCTTCCCTGCATTTTGCTCTACCCCAAAAGCCATCGCCCCTATGAATGCATCGACCCACGAAGCGACGAATGGATCAACCAATGCTCCTACCGACTGGTACATCGTCAAGCAGCCCGAAGGCCACTGCGATATCGTGGCTGCGGCTGATCTGAACCCAGAACTTGCTAGTCCGTCGCAGAGCGCAGAAGATACCGAAATCCAGCAGTGGGGGCCGTTTGCGTCCCAAAGCGAGGCGATCGCCCGTCGGGTGGGGCTGATTCGTGCTGGAAAATGCCTGCCGCGCTAAAAATAGTCAGATCAGTCAGATCGAATGGATCGCTGGATCGAGTAGTTGAACTAGTTTGGATCGCAAAGCGTCGCACTAGGGAAGCGATTCGGCTCGGCGCTGCCGATGGGCCGCAATTTCCTGCCGCAGGGCCTCCAGTGCCCGCGCATATTGCGGATCAGCCAGCGTACCGATTTGATCCCGGTTTTGGCTGAGGGTTTCCCGCTGTTCGTCCGTCAACTCGACCAGCACGTTGGGTTCGATCCCCTGCTTGTTAATATCGCGCCCGCTTGGGGTCAGATATTTGGCAACCGTCACCGCAAGCCCAGAGCCATCGCCCAGCCCCCGCACCGACTGCACCAGCCCCTTGCCAAACGTCTGCGTTCCCACCAGCACCGCACGACCATTGTCTTGCAGCGCACCCGACAAGATCTCGCTGGCGCTAGCCGAACCGCCATCCACCAGCACCACGAGCGGCTTATCTGTCAGGGCGCTGCCGTTGGCCCGCTCCTGTTCTGCAATGCCTTGGCGATCTACGGTGGACACAATCACGCCTTCATTGAGCCACATGCGGGCAATGTCGATGCTGGCGTAGAGCAGCCCGCCTGGATTGGAGCGCAGGTCTAGCACGTAGCCCGTTGCCTGCTGTCGCTCTAGATCCTGAATTGCCTCTTTCATTTCTTCTGAGGCGTTGGCGCTGAACTGGTTGAGGCGGATGTAGCCGACCTTGCCCAGCGAGGAGTCTTGCAGAGAGTACCTAACTGGATGTAGCTCGATCCGGGCCCGTCGCAGCTTGAACTCTAGCTCCTGATCGCCCCGACGAATGGTGAGCGTAACCTCAGTGCCGACCGGGCCACGAATCAAGGACACGGCTTGGTTCACATCCATGCCCTCAGTCGTCTGATCGTTGATTTTGGTAATGACATCTCGCGCCAGAATGCCAGCTTGAGACGCAGGCGTATCTTCAATCGGCGCAACAACCACCAGTTCCTTGGTTTCTTCGTCTTGGGAAAGCTGGATGCCGACTCCCGTCAGTTCGCCCGACGTATCCACCTGCATATCCCGAAACTCAGCCGGGTTCATAAACCGCGTGTAGGGATCACCCAATAGCTCCAGCATTTCGCGGATGGCGGTGTAGGCTTCTTCGCGGTTTGTGTAGTTTCGCCCTAAATACTCCTGTCGGACAGACTGCCAATCAACCTGGTTAAACGTGGCATCGACGTAGGTGCGATTGATCAGTTGCCAAACCTCGTCAATTAGCTCCTTCGGGCTTTCCTGGAAGAACGCTTGCCCTTTGGACAGGTGCATCCCCGCCCCGGTAACGGTCATTGCTGCGACAGCAAATGCCGTGCTGCCCAAAACGAGTCCGCGTTTTGTAATATCCATAGCGATAGGAGGAGAAGGTCACGACGAGGGTATGCACAATCTAGCACAGGCATCTTGGGTCGGTCTGCTTAATCATTACAGAAGCACAGAAGCATTGGCAACAGAAGCATTGACGAGAAAATCCCTGTGTCAAAGTTCGCGTGTCAAAGTTCGCGTGTCAAAGTTCGCGTGTCAAAGTTCGTCCAATCGGAGTGAGGCACTGAGCAACACCGACGTTGGCTGGGATGTCCAGGGTAGAACGAGGGCGATCGCTCTCTAGACCCTACGGCTCAACCCAGCGTCCATCTGCCTTGATTAAGTTAATTAACTCCTGCACACCCTGATCTTCCGGAACGCGCTTAATTTCTTCACGTCCCCGATACAGCGAAATGTAGCCTGCCTGCTTGCCCACATAGCCATAGTCGGCATCGGCCATTTCGCCCGGCCCGTTGACGATGCACCCCATCACGGCGATATTCAACCCGGTCAAGTGATGTGTAGCAGCGCGAACCTTGGCCAGCACCTCTTCCAGGTTGAACAAGGTGCGTCCACAAGACGGGCAGGCAACATATTCCACCATCGTCCGCCGCAGCCCTAGCGCCTGCAAGATGCCGTAGCAAACCGGAATCTCCTTCTCCGGGGCTTCCGTTAGCGAGACGCGGATTGTGTCGCCGATGCCCTCGGCCAGCAGCGTGCCGATGCCTGCGGTGGACTTGATGCGGCCGTACTCGCCGTCGCCCGCTTCCGTCACCCCCAGATGCAGCGGATAGTCCATGCCTAGCTCGTCCATGCGCTTCACCATCAGGCGGTTGGCGGCAATCATCACGGGTACGCGAGAGGCTTTCAGCGATAGTTCAATATTGTAGAAATCCAGCGATTCGCAAATGCGGATGAACTCCAGCGCCGACTCGACCATGCCTTCGGGCGTGTCGCCGTAGGTGAATAGCATCCGCTCTGCCAAAGAGCCGTGATTCACGCCAATCCGCATGGACTTGTTTTGGTCGCGCAGCTTGACAACCAGTGGCTCCAGGGTTTCGCGGATCTTTTCGCCAATTTCAGTAAATTCGGCGCTAGTGTATTCCGTGCGATCGCTCTTGGGCTTTTCAAACACATACAGCCCCGGATTAATCCGCACGTTGTCCACATAGTTTGCCACTTCTAGGGCAATTTTCATGCCGTTGTGATGCACATCGGCCACCAGCGGCACGGGCTTGTAGGACTTGTAGAGGCGATCGCGGATTTCCTCCATCGCCTTGGCGTGGGCCATGCTGGGCACGGTCACCCGCACAATTTCGCAGCCAATCTCGTGCAGCCGCCGAATTGCCGCAACGGAACCCTCGATATCCAGCGTGTCTTCGTTAATCATCGACTGCACCGCCACGGGATAGTCGCCGCCGATGGTGATGTCGCCCACCGGAACCGGGCGCGTTTTGCGGCGCACAATGCCTACGTTGGCATCAGCAGGGGCGGACGGAGCAATGGGCGCGTTGACAGGATTAGGAAGCGTTTGCATACCCTTGGGTGTGAGTAGAGATGGGCGATGGAATACGAGATGGGCGATAGAGTATCCGAAAAGCCAAAGCTGCGGCTACGAGACAGCATGAGAGCCACTTGGAGCGTTACTAATAGCCACTCAGAGCGTTACTAAATAATGCTCTACAACAATGCTCTACGTTCCAGAGTGCCATAAACGGGGCACGTTTGGCGGTTATGGACAGGTTATGGAGATCAGGGATTTGGTGTCAGGGGATGATCGGGGTCGAACCTGAAGCCTGACCCCTGATCCCTAACGTCTAGTCAATCTGAATTGAGGTGGGGCGGTTGGCGCTACTGCTGGTGCTGGGGGTTCCGGTTTTGCGGAAGTCGGTGTAAAGGCGATCGCGCCATTCAAAAAACGGCGCAAACGTGCCCACATCGGCGATGCCCGGAACGCCTTTGCCCTTCAGCGGTTGGGGAATATCCAGGTAGTCGCCATCGGGAAACTTGACGTACATCGTCAGCCCCGCCACAGCAAAATCTGCCAGGGTGGGATGGTCGGTGATCAGGTAAGGCTGATCGAGCAAGATAAAGCAGAGCGCCGCCAGATCCCGCTTCATGGATGCTTCGGCTTCTTTGATGGCATCCGGGGTCAGTCCCACGCCCAGTTCCAGCACGCTGAATAGCTCATTGGGCATAGAGCTAACGACCGTTTTTATAAAATCAGGAATCGTGTTCGGGAGAAACGACTGGCGGAAGCTCTGGTCTTTACCCAGTGCGCCAATCATGCATTTGCGGGCATTTAGCCCAATGGATTCGTCGGCCCACTGCTCCATTAACAAACACAGCCCGCGCTGTTTGGGATCGGTGGGAATGATCGGGCGATCGGGATAGGTCTTTTCCAGATACTCGGCAATTTCGGTGGAGTCGGCAATCACTGTGGAGCCGTCTTTCAGCACAGGCACCTGGCGCTGTCCGGACATCCGAAACAGGTCAAGCTGGCCGACACCAGGGGTCACTTCCACCTTGCGATAGGGCAAGCCCTTATAGTCCAAAATTAGCCGAATCTTTTCGCAGTAGTGGGATAGCTCAAATTGATAAAGCTCTAGCATGGCCTGCGTCCTCGGTGAGTAGGGCGGAGAAATGGTTGATTGTGTGAATGGGGTGCGGTAGGGAACTGGGTTGTCGAGTGGTTCCGATTGCCCCTAGTCACCATACCCTGAGTCTGTCGGCTCTACAAAGCAAGTAGGCTGCAAATCATCGGCAAATAATCGGCCATCTTGCAAATGAGCGTCCCTGAAGGATTCGCGTATGATGGCTAGTGTCTCCTGCAAATTTTCTCTGCAAATTTCCTTGCTGTATGACTGGAACCGCGATTGGTAGCTACGCGCCCGACTTTGAACTGCCCGGTGTAGATAGCGAGGTGCATCATCTCGCTCGGTATCTTGAATCCCATCGGGCGGTTTGCGTGGTTTTTATGTGCAACCACTGCCCCTATGTGCGGCTGTATATTGATCGCCTCAAGCAAATTCAGGACGACTTTCAGGGGCAGGGCGTGACGTTGATCGGCATCAATCCCAACGACGACACGCGCTACCCCGACGATAGTTTCGACAAGATGAAGTCTTTTGCCATCGAGCAGGCGATTAACTTTCCCTACCTGCGCGACGTGACGCAGGAGGTGGCGGAAGCCTTTGGCGCAGAACGCACGCCGGAGATTTACCTGCTGGATAGCGAAGGGATTCTTCGGTATAACGGGGCGATCGACGATAGCCCGCAGAATCCCGACGGGGTGCAGAAGGCTTATTTGAGGGAAGCGATCGCCAGCATTCTCTCCGGCACTGCGATCGCCGACCCCCATACGCACACCATCGGTTGCTCCGTAAAATGGCGACAGCCGACAGAAGGATAGCGAGAACATCCCGGGCCGGCCGTGGCCGATCGTTTGCCTTAGCCGATCATTATTTAGCCGATCATTATTAGGAAATTGGGGACCGCGCTACAGCAATGCTTGAATATCAGCCTCCAGATCTTCTGGTTTGGTGGTGGGCGGATAGCGCTTCACGACGTTGCCCTGGCGATCGACCAGGAACTTGGTGAAATTCCACTTAATCGCCTCCGTGCCAAAGATACCGGGGGCAGATTTCGTCAGGTATTGAAACAGAGGATGGGCGTTGCTGCCGTTCACGTCTACTTTTTGGAATAGCGGGAACGACACCCCAAACCGGGTTTCGCAAAACGCCTGGATTTGATCTGCTGTTCCCGGTTCCTGCTGTCCAAACTGATTGCACGGGAAGCCCAGCACCACCAGACCCCGATCGGCGTATTTGCTGTAGAGGGACTGAAGCCCCTGATATTGGGGCGTAAAGCCGCACTGGCTGGCCGTGTTCACAATCAACAGCACCTTGTCTTTGAACGCATCGAGCGATACGGGCTTGCCGTCGATGCTGGTGGCTGAAAAGTCGTAGATAGAGGCGGAAGCGGCAGTCATAGTGTTAGCTCAGGATTAATCCGAGGACTCTGAAACATTACTTAACAATTTTAGCGAAATCCCTGGGGTGGAATGCAGGGTTTGCGGCTTTTGCGATGCCCTTTTGCGATGCCCTTTTGTGATGCCCTTTTGCGATGCCTATCTGTCTGCTGGAGCCAGTGGCAAACCGGCCGCTTGGCGCTGACGGATTTTTCCGGTCTACTGCTATCTTGGGTTGGAAACAATTTTAAAGTTCTAGAGAATTGTCACGACCTATGGGGAATACGTATCGGCGGGTTTTGCTAAAGCTCAGCGGCGAGGCACTGATGGGCGATCTCTCCTATGGGATTGACCCGGCAGTGGTAGATGCAATTTGTGCAGAGATTAAAGATGTGGTGAATACGGGCGTAGAAGTTGCGGTCGTGGTGGGCGGCGGCAATATTTTTCGCGGCATCAAGGGCGCAGCGGCGGGGATGGATCGGGCAACGGCGGATTACATCGGCATGATTGCCACCGTGATGAACGCCATGACGCTGCAAGACTCGCTGGAGCGAAAGGGCGTGCAAACTCGCGTGCTAACGGCGATCGAGATGCAGGAAGTGGCAGAGCCGTATATTCGCCGCCGCGCCATTCGCCATTTAGAAAAGGGGCGAGTGGTAATTTTTGGTGCGGGGTCGGGTAATCCTTTCTTTACGACGGACACGACGGCGGCGCTGCGGGCAGCAGAAATTAGCGCAGAGGTCGTGTTCAAGGCGACAAAAGTAGATGGCATTTACGACGCTGACCCGAAGGTGAATCCCGATGCCCGCAGGTTCCAAACGCTGACCTACAGCTATGCGCTGGAAAAAGACCTGCGGGTGATGGATGGAACGGCGATCGCCCTGTGCAAAGATAACAATATCCCTATCATGGTGTTTAACCTGGCGGTTGAAGGCAACATTCGCCGCGCCTTGATGGGTGAACCCATTGGCACACTTGTTGGAGGCTCTTGTGGAATTAGCTGAAATTGAAGGCAATATGCAGAAGACCATTGAGGCCACTCAGCGGTCGTTTAACACCATCCGCACAGGACGGGCAAATGCGAGCATTCTCGACAAGGTGCAGGTGGAATACTACGGTACGCCCACGCCACTGAAGTCTCTGGCCAACATCAGCACGCCCGATGCCAGCACCATCTTGATCCAGCCCTATGACCGGAACACGCTGAACCTGATCGAAAAGGCGATTCAGATGTCTGATGTGGGGCTAACGCCGAACAACGATGGTTCCGTGGTGCGGCTGAATATTCCGCCCCTGACGAGCGATCGCCGCAAAGAATTGGTAAAAATCGCCGCCAAATACGCCGAAGAAGGCAAAGTTGCCCTCCGCAACATCCGCCGCGATGCGGTAGACAGCGTTCGCAAGCAAGAAAAAGACGGCGACTTGCCCAAAGACACCGCGCTGGATTTGCAAGACAGCATCCAAAAGCTGACCGATAAGTACGTGGCCAAAATCGACGCACTGCTCAAAGAAAAGGAAACCGATATCACGACGGTCTAGCGTTAGATTTACGTTAGATTTGCATCCGGCTCGCATCCGGCTTGCATCAGGGTTCTGAGCGGTGCGTCGAGGTTGGGTCGAGCTTTTGGCATTGCGCTCAGCCGTGATCTGGGTTTGATCTGCGTTTGATCCTTGAGTTTGTGACCCGCGTTCAGGAGTGACCTGTTCATGTATGACTGCATCATCGTGGGCGCTGGGCCTGCGGGCGCAAGTGCTGCCTATCACCTGGCAAAGCGCGATCGCTCGGTGCTGCTTTTAGAAAAGGAATCCCTGCCCCGCTATAAACCCTGCGGCGGCGGCGTATCGCCCCAAGTGGCCGAATGGTTTGATTTTGACTTTGGCCCGGCGATCTCGCTCAAGGTCAACACCCTCCGCTACACCTGGAACATGGACGATCCAGTGGTGGCTCAGCTTGAAAACCTAGAGCCGATCTGGATGGTGCGGCGCGACGTGTTCGACCATTTCCTGGTCAAAAAAGCGCAGGAACAGGGCGCAATGCTCAAAGATCGTACCGCCGTATCGGGTATTGAATGGCGAGGCAACGGCTGGCAGGTCAACACCGCCCAGGGCCCGTTTCTAGGAACCTATCTAATCGCCGCTGACGGAGCAAAGGGCTTCATGGCAAAGTGGCTGGGATTTGGCGATCGCAAGCGGAAGCTGGGCGGTGCGCTGGAGGCGGAGGCCCGTCAGCCCATTGCCGATGACCAGACCATCCACTTCGAGTTTGGCATGGTCAAAAACGGCTACATCTGGAACTTTCCCAAGGCAGACGGCTATTCTATTGGCATTGGCACCTTTCGCGGTGGCAAAGCGCAAGACTTCAAGCGCATCCTGACGGAATATTCCAAGCTGTTTAACGTCGATTTTGCAACCACCGAGCAGCACGGGCATCCCCTATGCCTGTGGGATGGCGACCAGACCTTGCATACTCAAAACGCGCTGCTGGCTGGCGAAGCCGCCTGCGTGGTTGATCCCATGACAGCCGAAGGGATTCGCCCTTCGATCTTTACGGGCGTGAAGGCGGCGGAGGCAATTCATGCGGCGCTGAGCGGCGACCTGGACGCGCTCGAAGGCTATACCCACACCATTCAGCAAGAGTGGGGTCAGGAAATGATCTGGGCAAAACGGCTGGCCAATGCTTTCTACACGGCTCCCAGCCTGGGCTATCGGCTGGGGATCAAGCGGCCCTCTGCCACGGAGCGGATGGGGCAAATTCTCTGCGGCAAGCTGGGCTATCGCGATGTGGCCAACCGCGCTATTCAACGCCTCAGTGCCGGACTGATCCCAGGAATGTAGAGCCGACTCGACGGGCAAAATTCTTCACTGCGAAATTCTCCACTGCGAAATTCTCACTCTCAACCCTCACTCTCAACGAGAGTTTGCTCAGCCGTGCTCTGCTAGCGAGACGGAATTTTGACCGTAAAGCTCGTCCAGCCGTCGGCGCTGTCAGCGCTGATCGTGCCGCTCAGTTGCTCCACCAGCTTTTGCACCAGCGCCAGCCCCAGCCCGGTGCCGCCGTGCTTGTAGCGATCGACTTGCAAGACGCGATAGAACTTTTCAAAGATATGGGGCAGGTCGGCATTGGGAATTTCGGCCTGATTCTGGAGTCGGAAGATGGTGTAGGCTGTGAACCCGTTCTCCTCGGTGGGCGGATGGAGCGATACATCTAGCGAAATGCTCAGCCCCTTGGGCGTATACTTGCAGGCGTTGTTCAGTAGCTCCGCCAGAATGCGCCGCAGGATGGTCGGGTCGGTCACCAGCGGCGGCAAATCTTCGGCGCAGGAGACTTCGAGGGTTTGCTGGGAGTTGGCGATGCGAGTGCGGAAGGGTTCCACCAGGGCGGGCAGCCAGTTGGGCAGGTCGATGCGCTCGACGGTGATGGGAAAGACGGATTCTTCTAGTCGCTGCAAGTCCAGCAGGTCGTTGATGAGTTCTTCCTCTCGCGCCAGTTCGCTTTCTAGGATGCTGAGATACTGTTTTTGCTTTTCTTCGCTGGGGGCGGTTTTCAGCATGTGGATCGCCATTTTGACGTTGGCGATGGGGGTGCGGAGTTCGTGGGAGACGGTGCTGAGGAATTGGTCTTTGAGTTGGTTGAGCCGCTCCAGTTCTGTCACCTGGGCCTGGGCTGCCTGATAGAGCCGGGCCTGGCGGATGGCGATCGCACACTGGTTGGCCACCTGCTGCACCATGCGAATCTCGAACTCGTTAAACACGTACTCCTTGCGGTGAATCAGCCAGAGGTCGCCCAGCACGGCCTGCTCCATGCCCTCGGACGAGTTGGCATCGACGAAAATGGGGCAGGCCAGCATGGCGACGCGGCCTCGCTGCGGGTTTGGATAGAGCGAGCAAAACTGGAAATATAGCCCCTGCTTTAGCTGGTGGTAGATATCCGGCGAGTCGTCCATCTGGGCCACACGGCCGTAGAAGGTGGGAATCGAGTGGGTATATTCGTAGCGGATGGTGGACGTGCCTTCCTCTAGGTCGTACAGCGCCGAGTTGCAGCCCGCCAGCCCCAGCACCAGCGTTAGCTCCTGCACAGCCGCCTGCAAGATCTGGCTTTCGTCGAGGCTGTCGCGCACCTTGTCGGTAATGCGCTTGAGCATGGATTCGTATTTCAGCACGCGCTCCATCTGCTCGGCGCGGCGCACGATTTGCTGCTCTAGGTCAGCATTCAACTGCTGGGCTTGCTGGTAGAGGCGCGACTGCTGGAGGGCGATCGCCACCTGTTCGCTGAGATAGCGCAGCAAATCCACCTCGTGGGGCTGCCAGTGGCGGATGCCAGAACATTGATGCACCGACAGTAGCCCCAAAAGCTGGTCATCCCGCAGGATCGGCGCGACCAACACCGCCCGCGTCTGCTGCTGCCGAAAGAGTTCCAGCAGTTCCGGCGAATAGTCGCCTGTTTCGATGTCATCCACAATCCGGTAGTGGCCCTGGCGAAAGTAGGCAATTCGCTGTTCGGCGATCGCCTGACTAACCCGCTCTCCCAGCAGCGATCGCCACGGGGCAGCCACCGACTCTGCCACAATCACCGACCCGGCATCGTCCTCAAAGCTGTGAATCACCACCCGGTCTGCCTGGAGCGCTTGTCGCACCTCGATCACCGTACTGTTCAAAATTTCGCCCGGATCAAGCGACTGACGAATTCGCTGGGTAATGCTGGCAACCGAGTGCGACTGGGCCGACTGCTGCTGAATTTGCTCAACCTGATGATCGTAGCTATCTAGCACTCGCGATAAATTGGCACGAATCTGCAACAGCGCATCGGTCAGTCCTGTATCCTGAGAGGTGTCTGGCGCAGGAGACTGAGCAGATGACCTGGCGGATTGATCAGAGCTAGAGGAGCTGGTACGAGGAGATTTGGGATCGGAAGATGGGTCGCCAGTAGACTTCGCACTGGACGAATTACGGGATGGATCACGGGAGGGGCGATCGCCCTGATCCTCCTGCCGATTCTCCTCCTCCTCAATAACACGCTCTAGCGACAGTCGCGCCAGCAACTGCTCAACCTGCTCCAGCGCCGCCTCCAACTCTGCGTATCCTTGGGGATGCTTGTTGGCTAGACGTGCTGAAACTGAAGGCTGCGAATTCTGAGGCAAATTCCCTTGACTCACTACACGGACTCTCCTCAGCACATGACATCGTTGCAGCCGATCGTCCAGCAAAGCAGATATGCCCAAAATCCGGAAACCCTACCGTAGTAGCCAACACTCATCAGACTTCGGTAATTACGCAGGTGAGTTGACACGGGAGCGCCGCGCTCCCAAATCGAATAGTGTTCAGATGGCTTGCATGGCAAAGTGCCGATGAATCTCAAGCTAGCGTCCCTCAGATGGGGCGCTCCCAGACAGTTTCGTAATGCTCGATACAGAGTTTTCATCGGAACCCCGCAGCCGACACTCAGTTTGCCAGGAACACACGAATACAATGGTCTGGGTTAGCATCCACAAGAATAGCAGGTTTTTTGGAGGGACGCTTTTGGGGAATTGGGGCGTGGGAATAAGGCTGGGAATAAGGCTCAATCAACCCCGGCACTCTGTTACCTTGCTGCTCCTGTTGCCTGTGTTACCGCTGTCACCGCTGTCACCGCCGTCACCGCCGTCACCGCTGTCACCGCCGTCACTGCTGTCACCTCACCCCGTCACGCCGTTATCTCCGTTATTTTATGTATACCCCGTTCCTCTACGATCGCACTCGTCCTGTCGGCAGCTTTTGGGAAACCACGGTAGACCCGGTGGAAGGGTCGGCGCTGGCGGGCGATCGCACTTGTGATGTGGCGATTATCGGCGGCGGCATCACGGGACTTTCGGCAGCGCTGCACCTGGCGCGGGCGGGCGTGGAGGCGTGCGTGCTAGAGGCGGGAATACCAGCCTGGGGCGCGTCGGGGCGGAATGGCGGCTTTTGCTGTGTTGGGGCAACCTGGCTCGACCCGGAAGCCCTGCTGAACCAGTTTGGGCGCGAGGAGGTGGGGCGATTTTTTCGGCAGCAGCGCGAGGGCACGGAGCTAGTGCGCCAGATTGCCCAGGAGGAAGGCATTGACCTAGACGCGCAGGGGGACGGCGAGATCGAAGTGGCCCATCGCCCCAACCGATGGCGATCGCTCGAAGCGGCCTATGAATTTTTTAGCGAGATTGCGGGCTATCCCTGCCATCTCTGGTCGCCCAAGGAACTGACCGAACGGGCCTACCATAGCCCCGAAGCACATGGGGCGCTGCATGTCGGCGTAGGCTTTGGGCTAAATCCGATGAAATATAGCCGGGGACTGGCGATCGCCCTCCAGCAGCAACCCGTTGCGGTCTACGCCCATAGCCCCGTTCAGCACTGGGAAACAGACGGACATGGACATCGGCTGCACACGCCAGGGGGAACCCTGCGGGCCCGGCGAGTCATTATCGCGACCAACGGCTACACCGAAGACCCCCTCCACCCGGCCATGTCTGGCCGCCTGCTGCCCGTCGTTTCCAATATCATTACCACGCGCCCCCTCACCGCCGCCGAACTCGCTGCTCAGGGCTGGAAAACCGAAACCCCC
>NZ_DVEA01000310.1:0-5274 GCF_015295965.1 Thermoleptolyngbya sp. M55_K2018_002 | reverse complement strand
TACTAAGCTTGCTTCAGGCTAATCTATCCATTTTTTAATCATGCAACAAAGCCACCAAAAAGTGTGACCAAAATGCGACCCGCGCCACTCTAGAGAAGATAGCAAAGATAAGATAGTAAAGATAAGATGGCGGCCAGATAGCGCCGTTCAAGTCAGCACCCGATGCCCAATATCCCGCCGACAGTAAGCCCCCTCAAACTGGATGCAATCTACGGCTTCGTAAGCGAGGGCGATCGCCTCTCTCACCGTTTCTCCCAGCGCAGTAACGCCCAGCACCCGGCCGCCGTCGGTGAGAACCGTGTCGCCGATCAGTCGAGTGCCTGCATGGAAGACCATCGCACCCGTGTCGGCGGCTTGGGCGAGGCCGCTAATGGGTTTCCCCTTGTCGTAGCTGCCAGGATAACCTCCGGCGGCGAGGACGACACAAGCAGCGGCTCCGGGCTTCCATTGCAGCGGCGGAAAGTCGGCCAGGGTTTGCTGGGTGCAGGCCAGCATCATCTGATCGAGCGGCGTTTCTAGCAGGGGCAGCACGACTTGGGTTTCGGGATCGCCAAAACGACAGTTAAACTCGATGACTTTGGGATCGCCCTGGGGCGTAATCATCAGCCCCGCATAGAGAACGCCTCGATAGTCGATGCCGCGATCGCGCAGGGTGGCGATCGCCGGTTCCAGAATCTCTGTCTGGATGCGCGTCATTAGCTCTGGTGTGACCACTGGGGCCGGGGCGTAGGCTCCCATGCCGCCTGTGTTTTCGCCCGTGTCGCCCTCGCCAATGCGCTTGTGATCCTGAGCGGGCAGCAAGGGGCGAATGGTGAGACCATCCGTCACTGCCAGCACCGAGGCTTCTTCGCCCGTCAGGTATTCCTCCAGCACCACACGGCTACCCGCTTCGCCAAACTGACCCCCGAAGGCGACTTCGATGGCGGCGATCGCCTCTGCTTCGGTCATGGCCACCGTTACGCCCTTGCCTGCCGCAAGCCCGTCTGCTTTCACCACAATCGGCGCACCCTGTTTGCGAACCTGGGCGATCGCTGTAGCGGCATCGCTAAACACGGCTGCGTTTGCGGTAGGAATGCCGGCCGCTTTCATCAGATCCTTCGCCCAGGCTTTGCTGGCTTCGATCTGGGCCCCCGCCTGGGTCGGGCCAAAGACTTGCAATCCCTGCTCTTGCAAATAGTCGGCAATGCCATTGGCCAAGGGCACTTCTGGCCCCACCGCAATCAGGCTAAAGTTGTTGACCAGGGAAAATCGAGCAATGCCTTCAAAGTCCTTGATCGAAAGCCCCAGGTTGCGGCAACGGGGAAGGGTTGCAGTGCCGCCATTGCCCGGAACGCACACGACCTCCTGCACGCTGGGAGACTGCAATAGAGAAGTGGCGATCGCATGTTCTCTGCCGCCGTTTCCCACTACCAGAACTTTAACCACACCCTCACCAACCGTTACGAATGTTACCTGTTGCGTCTCAAAACATCCTCCATTATGCACCCTGATGCCACCAATCTCCTGATGCCGATAAAACTCTCGCAAAGCGTTAAAAGTCTGGCGGAAAACCCCTGGCTTCGGCGTAAGGTAAAGAAGGCGGCGCAAATTCGATGCAACGGCTGTCGAACGCCCGATTTCTTCGCTATTTTGCTGTGACGAGTGAGATCATGCCTGTTTCTATGCCCGGTTCTAGAGCCAAAACGCACAAGACTCATCACCAGACTCAATGGAGGGCGATCGCGCTGATGCTCGGTTGTGGCGGTCTGTGGGCCACGCTGCAATCGCTGCCCACAACGGCTCAGACTGTAGAAACGGTGGCAGAAACGGTGGCCCAAATCGTGCCCCTGCCGCCCCCGGTTGCGCCGTCGCCCTCCGAGAACCCGTCGTCGCAAGAGGAACTGCTCCGAACGTCGCCCAACCCGCTAGAGATGACGGAGCCTGATCCCCTGCTGCCCAGACCCGTCGTAGATCGGCCCCTCAGCCCGCTGGAAATTTACTTCCTGCGGCTGGGGGTAGAAGACTTGCAGCGGCAGGCGGAAGCGCGGTATGCCCTAGGGCAAACGAACGCTGCGTTTGAAATCTGGTATCGCGAGCTGCGGCTACGGCGGGTGCTGGGCCTGTCAGAAGAAGTGTCGGCGCTGGGGCGCGTGGGGGAAGTTGCGTGGCGCGAAAACCGCCGCACCGATACGCGAATCGTCACCGCCCGCCTGGAGCAAATCGAGCAAGAGCAGCAGGCAATCGCTCCGCCAGACTATAGCCTCCTGCTCAGCATCGCCCAGGGCTACGAAAAAATGCGGGCACTGCCGCTAGCCGTCGCTCTCTATGACCAGCTTTTGACCCAGGCGCGGGCCGAGCGCAACAGCGCCGTTGAACAGTTGGTGCTGACCTCCCTGGGGCAACTGCACCTGGCCTGGTTCGACTACGACAAGGCGGCGATCGCCTATACAGATTTGCTCAACCTAGCGCGATCGCGCAGCGACGGCATTCGCGAATTGGAGTATCTACAGCAGCTTGCCTATATTTACCAGCAGGGCAAAATGCCCGACCGCGCTATCCCGATTCAGCAAGAACTGGTGCAGCGATACGAAGCCCTGCCCCTGCCGCTGCTGATCCCGCCGCTCAAGATTGCGCTGGGGGACAACTACCGGGCGATCGGCCGCGCCGGACTGGCTGCGACCACCTACCAGGAAGCCTTTACCCAGGCCCAAGCGCAGCAGCAGTATGGCTACTCTAGCGAGGCACTGGTGCATCTAGCAGCGCTCTATGAGGGGCTAAACCGTCCCGCAGATACGCTACTGGTCTATCAAACGCTGATTCAGGTCGAGCAGCAGTCCTACAACACCTACGGCATCATGACCGCCTACGAAAAAATTGCCCAATTGCACCAGGCCCAGGGCGAAACCGCAGAGGCGATCGCTGCTTATCAGTCCGCCCTTTCTCTGGCGCAGCAGCTCGACTATGCCAGCCGCGTTAGCGCCTACACCGCTCAAATTCAAACCCTCAGCGGCAGCTAACGCCAGTTCAATCTCTTGAGTCATCCGTTAAACGGTTTGTCGTTAAAAACTGCGGCTGTTGCTGAGATATCTTTGGGATATCTTTGAGGATATCTTTGAGTCAGCATAGAGTTCAGCGTATAGCTACTGTGTACACAGATCTCGATTGGTTGCGTCAGGCTCCGAAAGATCCCCTAAATCCCCCTTATTAAGGGGGACTTCCGATTCCTCCTTGCTCAAGGGGGGCTAAGGGGGCTTCCGATCCCCCCCTTGCTCAAGGGGGGCTAGAGGGGATCAAAGCATCGCCGCTCAAGCAAGACTTGGGTGTCCACACTAGCAGCGCATCGAGAAAGTCATTGAGCTTGTCGAACGTCCTTGTCGAAAATCTGAACCCAGCTTGCCCTTTAGAACTGCCACAGCGTAACTGCCATGCCCTTGATCAAGATCCAAACCTCCGTGTCTTGTCCTACGTTGACCGAAGTGGAAGAACTGTTGAAGACCCTGTCAGACAGTCTGGCAAAGCACACAGGCAAGCCCGAATCCTATGTCATGACCGCGTTTGAGTCGGATGTGCCCATGACCTTTGGGGGCACGCTCGATCCGGTTTGCTATGTGGAAGTGAAAAGTGTGGGTTCCTTCAACCCCGCCCAAACCAAGTCCATGAGTCAGGAGTTTTGCCAGATTATCAGCGCCACGCTGGGCGTGCCCGGAAACCGCACCTACATTGAGTTTTCTGAGGCCAAGGGCTATCTCTGGGGCTGGAATGGGGCGACCTTTGGCTGATGCCCGCCCTGCTGCTGATTGAGCGGGAGAGGGCCTTCAACCCTATATCTGGCTCCCCTTCTCCCCGCTTGGGAGAAGGGGTTGGGGGATGAGGGCAGTGAGTTTGCTGTCTCAAGTATGTCAGTGCCTTAAAAAAGGCGAAACCGAGCCGAACTGCCCCGGAAGTCCCTCTTACCAGGGGGACTTTGGGGAATCGACTCAGGGCAATCAGCGACCCAGGAAGTTTTAAGACCCTGCCTAGAATCTGAAGTGCGTCCCTCAAATCCGCAAGGCCTGTTTTAGCAAGCTGGGAATATCGGACGGGCGATCGGCAACGGGAATGCCTGCTTTTTGGAAGGCGGTTACTTTGCTGTCGGGTGTGCCGATTTCGCTGCCCCAGCCCGCCACCAGAGAGGCAATGATAGCCCCAGCGTGGCCCATGCGATGATTCTTGGGCGCGGTGCGTCCGGCAATGTAGGCGATTACGGGTTTATCGATCGCCTCGACAATGTAGCGGGCTGCTTCTTCTTCGCTGTTGCCCCCAATTTCGCCCACCAGCACGATCGCCTCGGTCTGGTCGTCTTCGTCCAGAATTTGCAGCCATTGCTGAAAGGAAGAGCCAACGATGCGATCGCCCCCAATCCCCACGGCAATCGACTGGCCCAGTTCCGCCTGCGTCAGGTGCAGCGCGATTTCGTGGGTGAGTGTGCCACTACGGCTGATTAGCCCGATGCGTCCGGGGGAATACAACTCGGCAGGGTACGTGCCTAACAAAATCTTGCCAGGGAGGATAATGCCGGGGCTATCGGGCCCGACGACCAGCGTATCGGTGCGCTCAGCAATATGCAGCAGCTTCACCATGTCCAGCGGCGGCACGCCCTCCGTCACCAGCACCAGATGCCGAATCCCAGCGGCGATCGCCTCCAACGCCGCATCCAGCATCCGATACGGCTCCACCAAAATCACTGCTGCATCCACCGGGCCAGCGGTTGCTATGGCCTGTTCCACCAGGTCGAACACAGGCACGCCCTCTAGCACTTGCCCACCGTGCCCCGGCGACACCCCCGCCACGATCGACGTGCCGTAGGCCCGCATTCGCGCCGTGTAGAGGCTTCCTAGAGCGCCCGCGATGCCTTGCACCAGAACTTTACTCCTTGCCGATAAATCCATGTCTAATTAAAGCGTTTGGGTTTGAGAGTTGGGTTTAAGAGGACTCACGCAGTTGGACGATTTCTCGCGGGCGCACCCCGCGAGAAATCGTCCAAAATTCAGAAAACTGCTTGCAAGTGCGTAAATCCTGTTTGAGATTTAGGTTTAAAGCTTGAGCCTTGGGAAGAGACGGGCAAAATGCGAAACGCCTGCCCAGAGGCAACCCTACCGCCCGACTCCGGCTCCCTCACTGAGGGCGATCGCCTTGGTGAGGGCCTCATCCAGCGAATCCAGAACAAACAGCATCGGCAAGTCTAGGGCAGCGAGTTGCTGACGGGCTGCCGCCGCATGGGCCCCGCCCAGCCGCACCACGAGGGGGACGCTGACG
>NZ_DVEA01000252.1:0-5332 GCF_015295965.1 Thermoleptolyngbya sp. M55_K2018_002 | reverse complement strand
GCATGATCCTGCCTTTCACCCCCATCGGAGCGGGCTTGGGCATGGTGCCCCTACCAGCCAATTATTTTATTTGGCTGTGGTTGATTCTAGGTTCCTACTGCCTGCTGACTCAATCTCTCAAAGGGTTCTATATCCGTACCTTTGGCAAGTGGCTATAGGGCGCAAGTTCTCCTCTCGCGAGTGCTAGCTATCCCGTAAGGCTCCGGCTAGCTGGGGTAGCTAGCGCCTTTCCTGAGTCAAGATTTGATTTGTTTCTAGTTTGTGTTTCGCTTCATTCTTATCTGTGATTTGGAGGTTGGGTCAATGCTGGTGTTAGAAAACATCTGGGTAGCGCTTTTCGCTGTTGCTGCCACCTTTATCGGGTACTACGTTTTGGTCTACTTCATTGTGGTGGTGCTGATGAAACAGGGCGTTCCCCAACAGCGCCGACCTCGGTATTGATCCTGCTGTTGCAGTGACTCTCTCATCTTTAGGTTTGAAGCACCGAAGACACAAAGCCCACCAAGAAACTCTGTGTCCTCCGTGCCTCTGTGGTGAAAATTTCCTAACAAACCAAGCGACACATCCACACAAAGGAGGCAATCATGAAAAAAACGCAACTCCAACAATTTGCCGGCCCGATTGCCCGCTATCGGGGGGTCAAAGATCCATTCAGCGTGGAATTTAACGCGCATCTCCAGTCCTTTGCCCATCGAGTGTCCCTGCTAGCCTGCCTGCATACGGGGGGAAAACTTCAAACCCAGGATCTCTATCCGCAATTGCTGACCCTTTGGGACGAGTTGCAGCCCTACCTGTCTTTGGTGGCTGATGGCGATCAAAGCTCAGTGCAGGAGCAAGATGCTTTGGATACTCGATTGCCATTGAAGGACACTGCGGGCGATCGCCTCTCCTCCGCGCTGGATGGCTATTAAAAAAAAGGGCAGCATGGCGACCCAATTCTTGCGACTCCGTACCCAACTGGGCAGAGCCTTGAGGCAGCGTTATCGCAGCAGGCGACTGGCATTTTCTCTCTATTGCGCTCTGGCAAACCGTGAATCCATGAAAGCTCGTCAAGAGATTTTAATAACCTTGGCCCGGAATGCAGAACGTGCAGCAGCAGACGATGCCATTCGCTTACTGCGCTTAAATTTGCCTGTACCCGATGAACCTGCTTGCAGCCATTCTCTCTGGCAACAATTCTTGCTGTTTTGTGGTTTGCGGGTCACGATGCTCTGGCTTGAGTGGCAGGAGAAGCGAGCGACTTGTCGATGCCTGCAAGTTTTCAGTTCTCACCGTTAGCGGTGGTTTCATTCCAGAAGTCATTCAGGAGGTGAACGATGGCTGACAATGCCTTGACCCCATTAAAGCAAGAAATTTCAGCAGCCTTGACTCACCTTCAAAGCATTGAAGAGCGGGCACGATCGCTGACTGAAATTGATCTGGAACGACGATTGCTTGCTTTTGAACTCTTGGGAGAAGGGTTGGCGATCGCGGTGTTGCCTTATCTACCACCCACGATCCAGGTAGAGTTGTTGCAAACCATGAATGCGGCAGCCCTGATGCAGATCCTGGAAGCGATGGAATCCAGAGAGCGCCATCAGCTATTGGCCAGCCTGCCTACTAGGGCGATCGACGGCTTGATCGCCAAATTAAACGAAGAATTTCAAGCGGCTGTTTTCGAGTTGTTGAGTGTCCCGCAGCCGCCGTCAGTTTCATTTACGGATGGCCCCGATTGTAATTATCCCGATTGGTGGGAGATCGATGATTGCGGTGATTAATTCTGGCACACAAAATGGTTCTCAATTTTTTTGCTATGGGGAGATGAATGATGCCTTGCACAGTACTGGATAGCTTATTAGAAAGCCTGACTGGGCTGGACGTGATGGCGCGCCAGATTAATCAACTCAGTGTGACTGAGATCGCGCGATCGCTGCCCTATATCCCCCTTCATCGGCAGGGGTTAATTCTGTTATTGCTCGAAAAAGACAAAGCCGTTTCAGTCTTCAAGCAGCTTCAGGTGAGTGAGCAGGCAAAGCTGATTCAGGAGATGGATCTGCCAGAAGCGATCTGGTTGCTGGCGGCTCTGCGCCCCATTGATCGCCATCAGATTTTTGCCAATCTGCCGACTGCGATGCGCGAGGAATTTGTAGCCACCATGACCAGCGAATTCTGCCGCGCCACTTCTGCCCTACGCGGCATCATGGTTCGCAGCCTGTAGAGCGTTGTACTCAATCAGAAAGAGGAGACACAAATGACGTAAGTAAAAGGTAACAATCAACCGCCTACCCTGCTACAGATAGCTTGTAGTAAGGACTTAAGTCCTTACTACAAACTAATGGGTCATGTAGCTAGCTTTTGGAGAATTGGTATAACCCGTTCAACTGTCAACGAGGGGAGATTTCTCATGACGCAAAACACATTCAAAGAACTACTGAACCAGCCAAAGGGGTTGGGTGCAGCTAAGCTAACGGCTAATCAACTGAGCGTACCGGAGCTAGTGCGATCGCTGCTAGAGATTGACCTACCCCAGAGGGTTCTGGCGTTTCGACTGCTGGATAAGGATAAGGCGATCGCCGTTTTTGAAATGCTCAGTCCCGATGGGCAAGCTGACCTGATTCGGCAGATGTCTGATCCGGAAATTTTGCCGATTCTAGAAGCCCTTGAACCCGAACAGCGGGTTCGTTTGTTTGAAGAGTTACCTGCCAAGGTCACCAAGCGCCTCCTTACCCAGCTCAGACCCACCTCCCGCGAGGCAGTCGATTTGCTGCTGGGCTATCCCGAAGGAAGTGCTGGGCGGCGGATGAGCTTGCGCTATCTAGCGGTACGAGAAGGCACAAAAGTCAGTGCAGTTCTGGCCTCCGTGCGAGAATCCCAGCTTGGAGATGATGACCTGGACTTGGTGTTTATTATTGACCAGCAGGGGGTTTATCGAGGCTTTGTCCGCACCGTGCGCCTGATCAAAGCCAACCCAGAACTACTGATTGAGCAGTTGGCGGACGGACGGGATATTGCCATCAGCGCTACTTCGCCCGAAATGCAGGCGGCGCGTTTGCTCAAAGATTACGACCTGCCTGCTGTTCCAGTGCTAGACAGCGAGGGACGGCTTGTCGGCGATCTGACCTTTGACGATGTAATTGACGTGATCGAAGAGGAAGCATCGAGCGCGGCTCTGGCCCAAGCAGGGGTCGGGGGACTGCTAACCCGTGACCAAGCCTGGAGTGAAAAGTTGGTTCGCGGGCCGATTCGCTACGCGGTTCAGCTTCGGATTTTGTGTCTAATCATCACGCTAATTGGCGGCATGGTGGTTGGGGGGGTGATTCAAAACTTCGAGGAAATTTTAGAAGCTGTCGTTGTTGTGGCAATTTTCATTCCGGTGGTGATGGACATGGGCGGAAATGTGGGAACCCAATCTACGACGGTGTTTGCTCGTGGGCTGGCCTGGAGCCATATTGATATTCGGCATTACGGAAGTTACTTATTTCGGGAATTCCGCATTGGCGCAATCATGGGCGCAATCTTGGGGACGGTTGGGGGGGCGATCGCCTATTTCTGGCAGGGTGCCCCCAACGGGGTGCCCCAGCTTGGGCTGGCCGTTGGGCTATCCCTTTTTGCAGTGATTACGTTAGCCGCCGTTTTGGGGGCGCTGCTGCCCTGGCTTCTTCTCAGGCTCGGTTTTGATCATGGCCCGGCTGCCGATCCGTTCATTACCACGATCAAAGACTTTACTGGGCTACTGCTCTACTTTTATCTAGTTTCTGTGCTGCTGGGCATTCAAACCTGATTAATGGTCGCTGCATTCATTGCCGCTGCAAACGGGAGGGGTGCAATAGAACCTGAAGCGCACTCCTCCAAGCTCACGGATTGTCTTGGATCGGATCTCCAGGAAAAAATCCACGGCTGATTCCCCATTAGTTCTCCATCCAAAATGGGCGGAGGGCATTCAGCAAGGCCAGCAGGTTGGCAGTGTTATTAATCGTCACCACCAGCACTGGATCGAGCAGCAGCAGCACGCCGAGGGTAGTGGCCGTGAGGTTGGGCAGAGTAATCAGGGCGATGTTTTGCTTCACCGTGGCGATCGCCGCATCGGCCAGTTCAAAGGCAGTCACCAGCGTCGTGAGGCGGCCCTGGGGCAAAGTCAGGTCAGCAATATCCCGGATGGGTTGGTAGGACTGGTGGGTGCCGACGGCCACATCGGCGTAGCGCAGAGCCGGGTAGTCATCCATCCCTTCCCCCATGTAAATTACGGTATGGCCTGCGGCTTGTAGTTGACAGACGAACTCTTTTTTATCCTGGGGGCTGAGTTCGGAGCGAATGTAGTCGGGGGAAAGCCCTACTTGGGCACCAATTGCTGCTGCCAGTTGGGGAGCCCCGCCCGTGACCATGTATACGGTCATCCCCCGATGTTTCAGACGGGCAATCGCCGCCTCTGCCTCTGGCCGCACCTGGGCACAGCAGACAATCTGCCCCAGCAAGCGACCCCCCTGCGCTGCATAGACATACCAGTAGCCGTGGTGTTGCCCGTCCTGGCTACCTGCTGGCCCGTCAAATTCTTCAGGAAAGAACACGCCGGCCTGTTGCAGATAGTTGCGGCTGCCGACCACCACCCGTTGCCCATCAATCTGAGCGGAGACTCCCAGCCCGGGGCCCTGTCTTGGGTAGCAGGCTTCGCTCTGGGGCAGCGTTAATCCTAGGGCGCTGGCTTTGGCTATGATGGCGCGGGCGACAGGGTGCTGCCACTCGGTTTGGTCGCACTGCTCGACAGCGGCGGCCAGAGCCAGCAGGGCAGGGGCTGGGTCGGCGATTGAATTAGGCAGTAGAGATTCGGCTCCGGGCGCGATCTGCACGTCAACAACGGATAGGTCGGCTTCGGTCAGGGTGCCTGTGCGGGCAAAGACGACGGTATCGGCCGCTGCGAGGGTTTCAAACACCCGACCCGAGCGCACGTCAATTTGCAATCGCTGCGCCCGCTTCATCATGGCCAGAATGGCGGTGGGGGTAGACAGGTGAATCCCCGTAATCAGATCAAGCTGGAGGAGCGCCAGGGCCCGCTCTAGGTTTTGGGTGAGCAGGTAGAGGATCGCAGAGAGGGCCAGGGTCGGGAGGACGAGCGTTTGTCCTACGGCCTTGGCATAGTCACTCAGTTCTGTTTGCTGGAGGGGGGCCGCTTCAGCGAGTTCTAATTCCTGACCGTATTGGGTCTCTGTCCCCAGTGCTTCCACCTCTATGATCAGTTCTCCGTCTATGAGGGTGCTGCCGTAGAGAATTCGCTTGCCCTCGCTACGGGGCAGGGGGGCGGGTTCGCCAGTCAGGTTGCTGAGATCCAGCCACGCTTCCCCAGCGAGGATGCGGCCGT
>NZ_DVEA01000116.1:0-5358 GCF_015295965.1 Thermoleptolyngbya sp. M55_K2018_002 | reverse complement strand
GCCTGCGGAGCCTGCCGCAACGCCCGCGCCGGGTGAGCCTGTGCCTGGGGAAACGCCTGCGGGAACGGTTTCTCCCGCGCCAGAATCTCCGGCGGAGACTGCCGATGAGCCTGCGGAAGGCAGCAGTTTCCCCTGGTTCCTGCTGCTGGCTGTGCCGGTGCTAGGCGGGCTGCTGTGGTGGCTATTCCGCAAGCCCGAAGACGAGGCCCTGCTCGATTTACCAGGCACGAGTCGGCTAGTGCTAACACCCCGCTCCTGCCGCGATGTCTATGCCTATTGGGAATTGTCGGAGGCGGATCGCGCATTGCTGGCAGAACGGGGCGGGCGCAATCTCCAGTTGCGGCTGTATGACGTGACGGGAAAGGACGCGAGCCGCGCCGACGAGCGCAATATGCAGCAGTTTGACTGCGACGAAAATACGCAGGATTTCCACATCTCGGTTGCCGAAGAAGCCGGAGACTACGTGGCTGAAGTCGGCTACCTGTCGAATGAGCGAGAGTGGCTGCCGCTGGCACGTTCGGCGGCGGTGCATGTGCCTGCCTGCGTGCCGGGTGAAACCGAGGGCGGTTGGGCAGAGTCGGGTACTGGGTCGGGCATTGAGTCAGTTACTGGGTCAGGCATTGGGTCGGGCATTGCGACGGGTGCAGTGCCTCCGGTTGGCGTGCCAGCCCCGACTGCGCCGCCGATTGGGGCGATCGCCCCCAGCCGCATTATCCTAGTGCCCCGCGATGAGAGCGATGCCTACGTGTATTGGGAAGTCTCGGAACAGCGGAAAGCAGCGGCGCGGCAAAACGGCGGCGAGGTGATGGCGCTGCATCTCTACGACGTGACCGAGCGCGAAGCGGGGGGTGTCCTGCGCCCTGTGCGCCAGTTCCAGTGCAACGAGGCCATACCCGATTGCCACATCCCAATTCCGCAGCCCCATCGAGATTATCTGGTGGAACTGGGTTACGTGACGCGCGATCGCCGCTGGATCAAGCTAGCCCAGTCTGAACCTGTCCGAGTTCCCCCAGCGGCGGACGTGGTCACGGCGGAACAGGTGCTTGCGGCGGAACCTGATCCGCTCAGCAACTTAAACCTGAGCGACCTGGATCTAGACGACCTGGATCTGGATCTGTAGGACGACGCTGGCCACCGCGTGGTATCCTTAAAACTTTGAAGAAGCTGCCCGGACGAGAACCCACGGCGATTGTAGTTTCACAGTATAATCGCCAATATGGGTGAAGTTTTATTGACCTTGCCCGGTGAAGTTTTCAACTCACAAGTCCTCTACCTTAGAAAGCATCGAAGACGCAATCTGAGTAGACGGATGCCCATAGGTCAACGCTGGGAGTCCTGCGCGTGTTGCAACGCAAGGCGCATAGGTTCTAGCGCGGCTCGAAGGTGTCCAACTGCTGAGATCAGCACGTCGGAAAAGCATTCTAAGGCTACTTTCACGAGGTAATCCTCACAACCCAACCATGAAACAAAAGCCGTGTGCGGGGCGGGGCATCTTGTCCCAAAACCAAACCACGCGGCGACATGCACACAATCAAGTCCCACGCCAGGGGAAGGAGACTCGAAATGACCCTAGATCAATCGCGGGCGATCGCCAGCAAGCCACTTGCAACGGCAATCGTTTCTGCCAACCCAACCTGTTTGTACCCCTGGGATACGGGACACGCCGTTGCCGAAGTGCAGGAACTCCTCTGCGCTCATGGCTATCGGGTTAAGGTGGATGGGGATTTTGGCTGGCTGACGGAAGAAGCGGTTCGCGCCTTCCAGCGGCGGCAAAATCTGCGGGTAGACGGGATCGTTGATCCAACAACCCTCGCCACCCTCAAGGCCACCCTCCAGCCCGGCTGTCGCACCCTGCGCCCTGGCCATTCTGGAGCCGATGTCTACGTATTGCAGAAAGTGCTGAATCGATTGGGCAATGCTTTGACCGTGGATGGCGTGTTTGGCGAAAAAACGGCTGAGGCGGCGATCGCCTTTCAAGCCCAAAACAGCCTCACCCCCAGCGGCACTGTCTGTCCCCGAACCTGGACGGCGCTCCACAAAGCGCTCAATCCTGACCCCCAAACTGCTCAGCCTGAGCAACCCAGGGTGAAAATGCATCGTCTGCGCCGTCTGGTGCCCGCTCTTGGGCGAGTTTAGCCGGCCGTCGCCATTGTCGAGTTGAGAGGTTTAATTATTTTGGATAGCCATAGTTGAGTGGGGCGCTTAATCAAGTGCCCCATTCTTGTTTTGTAGCGACTTTTGTAGCGTGTTTTGTAGCGATTTTGTGTAGCGACACTGAATTTTTAGCGATACAGATTAGCTATACAGGTTTAGCGATACAGGTCTTGCAGCGAAACAAAACACGGTTACACACAAAACACGGTTACACAAAATAATTGCTGACCCGCAGCGCACCCCGGTTGGCATCGCCCGCGTCAAACTGCATTCCCGGCATCGCCACTAGAAAATCATTGCGGGGACTGAAGCCTGCCTTTGGGTCATTAAAGGTCAGATAGCGGGTGCCTCGATAGGTAAAGAACGTCGCCTCCAGCGCCCTCAGCGCTTGTTTGCCTCGCTGCTTCTGGTTTTTGTCGGCAAAGGCGAGCCGGGTGGCATCCAGCAGCGTTTTAGCGCGAATCCTGCCTGCGTTGAAGAGCTTCCTGGGCAGATCAGGAGTGGCAAGATTATCGTCAAAATCAAACTGAATGACATCGGCCGGCCCAAAGTTCAAAATGCGATCGGGTCTGCGAACTGGAGAGGTTTGCAGGGCTGCTCTGAGCGTTGCGCCTGCGAACACATGCACATCGACCCCCGGCCCGCCGTCGTAGGTGTCTTGCCCCAGCCCGCCGACCAGCGTATCGTCGCCGTCGCTGCCAATCAGCAGGTCGTTGCCTGCCAATCCCCAGATTCGGTTATTCGCGGCGTTGCCTGTCAGGGTGTCGTCATTTTCAGTGCCGATAAATTCGATTTGCAGGGGTGTGCCGCCACCCGTTCCACCACCTGTGCCGCCGTCCGTACCACTACCCGTACCGCCGCCTGCACCGCCACCCGTTCCACCACCTGTACCGCCGCCTGTGCCGCCGTCCGTACCACTACCCGTACCGCCGCCTGTTCCATCACCTGTACCACCACCTGTTCTACCGCCTGCACCGCCGCCTACACCGCCGCCCGTGCCACCCGCTTGAATCGTGATAGTTGCGGCTGCAAAGGCTTCGCTGAAGGGAGTAGAGCCGCCGTTTGTGCTGGTATTAGTGCGATCGCCATTCGATTTGCCATCCGTTGTATCCCACGCCCGAAAGGTGAAGTTTGACGTGCCGCCAAAGCCAGCATTCGGCTGAAACCGCACCCGCGTCTGGGTTTGCAGCGCCAATTGATAGAAATTCACCGATGCCCGCGCCGATGTCGTGTTGTCGCCCAAAAAGATGACATTGGATTCTTCGTAGGGATCGACTGGTTCCGTGCCGCCTGGTGGCGTAACTCCTTCAAAGGCTGTGTAGTTTCGCAGCGGCCCAGACAGAATTTGATTGCCATCGGCAAACAGCGTGTAGCGATTGCCCAGAATCGTCAGTCGGTAGTCGGCAACCTGATTGGTGTTAAAACTGATGGACTCTGCCGCCACAAACAGGTTGTTCGGCTCCCCGCCGGGATTGGGCGTGATGCCATCGCCCTGGGCAAAGATCTTGCCCGTTGAGCTATTAACCTGCTGAAAGCCCAGTTCAATCGCCCTGGTGTTGGTCTGGGTTGTCACGAGGATGCTGAAGCCGGCCCGGTTTTCGTTGCTGCGAGCCTCCGAGACTAAGTTAATGCTGAAGGCAACTGTAAATCCCTGATCTGCATCCAGTTCTGGAAAACGGGAGTTGACCAGATTGCCGCTGGTGTTTTTGTTGCCGTATCCGGCATAGGTCAAGTTTCGGATGCCTCCAGGAAAAGCAGAGTTCCCCAGCGTATTGAGATTCACGCCTCCAGCGATCAGTGATTCGGTCGTGTCTCCCAAATTGCCAAAGGCTAGCCAGGGCTGGTCGGTGGGTTTGGTGCCCAATAGTCCGCTGTAGAGGGTGTAGGCTCCCAGAATGAGGGAAGAACTCTCGGAAACGGAGCCGAAATCAATCCAGGTAGTGCCGCCGTCGAGGGAATATTGCCAGGTGCCGTTGGTGTTGTCTGCGCCTGTGATGGCGATGCCCGTGGGGTCGCCGTTGGGATCGGTGATCCGGCCGCCGACGAGTTCCGACAGGCTGATGCCGAGGTTGGCGGCTGGGGAAATGTCAGCGGCGATCGCCCCCAAGGTGACGGCTCCTGAGGTGTCCAGCACGGGCGCAAGATTTGCCATAGAACTTTCCTATTTCCCCTAGTTTCCGAAGCCAACGAAAATTCTCTCGCAGCGATTCCAGATTGGCACAGTTAATTTGAGGTTTTCATGAAGTGCTGCTAACGCTACGTAATCTTTGGGAGAAGGTTCTAGATCAACACTTCGGCAGAGAATTTATTCGCCATTCCGTGGAAAAGCCTACTGCTAATTCCTCAGTTCCCCGGCCGCACTGGCTCATCAGACTGGCGCGGCATGGGGCGATCGGGGCTGGTGGGGGTGGTGATCACGCGATCGACTGCGAGGTTGAGCCGATAGCGCAGCCCGTCCCTGCCTCTGGGCACTACCACAAATTCGTAATAGCCGCTCTGGGGCAAGGTTCCCGACCAGCGGGTGGTTTCGGAATCTTCTAGCATGGGCGGCACTTGGGCGCTGGGGCTGGGCGGGTAGATGGAAAACAGCGCCGCGCCAGAATTGGTTTCCAGGTCAAACCGGGCGGGCTGCTCGGCTTGCAGGTTGGCAATGTAGACCCTGCCCTCACCGGGTTTCAGGTTGCCGCTTGCCGATTCGCCCAGCGATCCGGGTGCGAACTCGATGCGGCTGAGGGTTTTGCCCGCCTGCATCGCTGCCACCTGATCCGCCGCCATGCCCTGCCAGACTTGGCCGATGGGGGCGTTGATAAAATCCTGCCCGCGCAGGTCGGGGAAGCGGTTGAAAAACTGTGCATCGGTTAGGTCATTGAGGGCGCGGCTGCTGACGTAGAGCTTGTTCACGGCATCTCGCCAAGCCGTGCGATCGCTCGCCGAATATTTCCCCAGTTTGCGCCGAGCCGTGCTGCTGAGTTCCTGCTCAAAGATATCCAGCCACTCAGCGGCGATCGCATCCCAGCGTTCTCGCCATTCCTCATCTGCCTCGCCTTTACCCAGGCTGCGGCCGCCCAGTTCGGGATAGCGCTGATGAAAGGTGGTGTCGGTAATTCGCACCAGAAAGCCAGAGTCTACGCCCAAATCCTGCCGTCGTTGGGTGAGGGCTGCTTTGCGCTGGCGCTCCTCTGCCCAAAATTCTGGCTCTGGCGA
>NZ_DVEA01000012.1:0-31026 GCF_015295965.1 Thermoleptolyngbya sp. M55_K2018_002 | reverse complement strand
TTTTCGGGGAGTGAAGATAAGCTGCGTCTTGGAAAAATCACAGCTTGATGGACGATTGTAGTGGATACCCCTGATCGGCGCAAGCAAAATTTTGCTACGGAGTGTGAAGGAGTCTGGTGTCCGCTTTTTGGCGCGAAATCGCTCGATGCGTGGCTCTGGATGAGATGTTTTCTCTAGATGGGACACTTTTTTTGAAGGTTTGTATTCTAGATTTGCAGCAAAACTCAACATTGCATTACAGTTTGCAATCTGTTTTTCTAGGAGAGTGCTTTAATGAATCTGTGAATTGCTGTGAATTGCTGTGAATTGAACTGTTGTGCTGTGAATTGAACTGTTGCTTTGCTGTGCATGTTGGCTGTCCTAACGCATTCCGCTGAACTCACCGTGGACTCTAATCTTTCGTCGATTTCCTCCAGCGTAGATACCAGCGACAATTTGCCCCGCGAGGTGCGGGTTGCTCAGCTTCGCAATACTGTCGAAACGCTGCAAATGGCCGATGCGATCGCCAGCAGTGGATATCTGATTACCAGCGCCGAACTGGCCGACCTGATGGATGTCAACGCCAGCGCCGTCACCGGGCGGGGCGATCACTGGGTCTGGCGCAACTGGGTCGTCTCTCGCGTGCGCCGCGAAGGGAACCAGATTCTCTGGCAGCTAGAGCGAGTCGATTAGCCGCTGAGCGTTTGGGTTTGCGTAGGGACTTCCAGCCCCTCTTGCTCTCCGCCTCCCGACTGGGAGCAGGAGTTAGGGGATGACGGCAGATTGAACGTTGCACATCGCGCCGTGACACGACACGTCATTACACGGCCAGGAATTGCTGGATCACGTCGTTGCTCAGTTCGCTAGTCGGGCCAGAGGCGACGATGCCACCCTTTTGCATGGCGTAGTAGCGGTCGGCCTGGCGCACAAAATGCAAATGCTGCTCCACCAAAAGGACCGAAATCCCTGTGGAGGCAACGATCTGGCGCACGGCGTTTTCGATATCCAGGATGATTGAGGGCTGAATGCCTTCGGTGGGTTCGTCCAGCACCAGGAGTTTGGGCTTGCCCATGAGGGCGCGGGCGATCGCCAACTGCTGCTGCTGCCCGCCCGACAGGTCGCCGCCCATCCGATCCAGCATGGTCTTTAGCACAGGAAACAGGTCGTAGATATAGTCGGGAACCTGGTTGGTGCTGCGCCCAGCCTTGTCTGCCCTTGCTTCGCGCCCCAGCAGCAGGTTTTCCTGCACCGTTAGCCGGGGAATCACCTCGCGCCCCTGCGGAACGTAGCCAATGCCCAGTCGCGCCCGCTGGTCAGGAGTCCGTTCTAAGAGCGATCGCCCATCGAATGTGATATTCCCACTGCGCGGCTTTAGCAGGCCCATGATGGTCTTCAGCAGGGTCGTCTTGCCCACGCCGTTGCGCCCAATCAAGCACACCATCTGTCCCCGTGGCACGGTGAGATCCACATTCCGCAAGATATGGCTCTCGCCGTAATACACATTCAGCCCCGATACACGGAGCATAGCGTCATCGGAAACGGCAGGCGTTTCGTAGGCGACAGCAGAGTTGGTTTGGCTCATGATGGCAGAGGGAAAGGGATAAGGGAGTATTGGCGCGATGGGGGATTGGCGTGGCGCAACAGGGAAGATTCCGAGTCGCATTCCTAACTTCGGAGGTCTGATTCCTGCCCTACACGCCTTCGACGACTTCTAGCAGTTCTTCGGTGTCTTGCAGGCTGATGGGGCCATCGGCATGGATTTCTTGACCCAGGTAAACTTCGATGACGCGGGGGTCAGACTGCACTTCGTCGATGGTGCCTTCACAGAGGACGGAACCCTGGTGTAGCACGGTGACTGTGCCTCTGGCAATTTGGCGAACGAATTCCATGTCATGTTCGATTACGATGATCGAATGGCTCTCGGCCAAGGACAGCAGCAGTTCACCCGTGCGTTCCGTTTCTTCGTCCGTCAGCCCGGCCACGGGTTCGTCTACTAGCAGCAAATCGGGGGATTGAGCCACCAACATGCCAATTTCTAGCCACTGCTTTTCGCCGTGCGACAGCAGATTCGCTTTCATATCCGCTTTGTGTGACAGACCGATGGTCTCCAGCAGTTCCGCGACCGTTCGCCGCTCAACGTTTAGCGTCTTGCGAAACAGGGTGTGAATGACGGACTTTTGGCGGTTG
The DNA here is from genome assembly GCF_015295965.1 of Thermoleptolyngbya sp. M55_K2018_002. Lineage (NCBI taxonomy): Bacteria > Bacillati > Cyanobacteriota > Cyanophyceae > Oculatellales > Oculatellaceae > Thermoleptolyngbya > Thermoleptolyngbya sp. M55_K2018_002. The sequence continues at coordinate 28,860 of NZ_DVEA01000012.1, read as the reverse complement.
GCGGCTAGCTCTAGGTTTTCGCGGGTGGACAGGTTCAGGTACACTCGTGGCGTTTGAAACTTACGCCCCACGCCCATTTGCGCGATTTCATGCTCAGCGTAGGGACGCAGATTCCGACCTTTGAAGCGCACCTGTCCTTCGGTGGGCTTGGTTTTTCCCGTAATGATGTCGAGAAAGGTCGTCTTGCCTGCACCGTTGGGACCAATGATAACGCGCAGTTCGCCCTTGTCGAGGCTGAAGTTAAGATGATTGAGTGCCTTAAAGCCGTCGAAGCTAACGGTAAGGTCGTCAATCTCCAAGATTTTTTCGTTCATATTCAACCTCTGGGTCTTCCTCTAGGCTTGGGTAGGTAGATAGGCGAGTTTGTCCGGTAATCTGCTTGTAAAGGTTCACGCCGCTGGTGCGGAGCCAGCCGATAATGCCGCTGGGCAACAGCAGCACCACCAGCAAAAACAAACCGCCCTGGAAAAATAGCCAAAAATCGGGAAACTTTTCGCTCAGCAGGCTCTTAGCCAGGTTCACAACCACTGCGCCCAAAATTGCGCCCACCAGCGTTGCGCGGCCGCCGACTGCAACCCAGATCACCATTTCAATCGAGAAGGCGATGTTCATCGTGTTGGGCGACACAATGCCCGATTGCAGCGTGAACAGGGCACCCGCGATTCCGGCCAGCGCACCAGATACGGCAAACACCAGGATCTTGAACCCCGTTGGGTTATAGCCCGTAAATCGAACGCGACTTTCATCGTCACGGATGGCCACCAGAAGGCGACCAAACCGGCCGCTGGTCAGCCATCGACACAGGGCGTAGGCCGCCACCACGAACAGGATGGTGACAATGTAGAGAATGTACTGCGTCCGGTTGTCCTTCACAGGCAATCCAAAAACCGACCGAAAATCGGTCAAGCCGTTGGTTCCGTTGAACAGCTTTTGCTGACCGTTGAAAAAGTTGAAAAAGATAATCGTTGCTGCTTGCGTCAGGATGGAAAAATACACGCCGCGAATTCGGTTTCGGAAGATGACGTAGCCTAGCAGTCCGGCAATGATGGCGGGAATGACGGCGATCGCCATCATAGAAAATGGCGCAGAGTAAAACGGTCGCCAGAACCAAGGCAACTCGCTGACTCCGTAGAGCGACATAAAATCTGGAAGCCCGCTTCCTGGCGGCTGGGGCAGCTTCAGATGCATGGCCAGGGCATAGCCACCCAGCGTGAAGAAAATGCCGTGACCCAAGCTGAGCAGCCCGGTGAAGCCCCAGATTAGGTCGATGCCGAGGGCAACAATCGCCAGCGCCAAGAATCGACCCATTAGGTTCAGGCGAAAGGCAGAAATCATCCAGGGCAGCGCGAAGATGAGGAACAGGGCGATCGCCGCGACAATGGCCATCTCAATCAAGAGCGATCGCCGCTTTGCCAGGTTTACCGTGCGGTTGGGAACAAAAGTGTCAACGGCCATGAGGATTGCTCAGGTAACGGCAACAAGAATCGGTGCAGAATCAGACAAACATTGCTTCGGTAACGGCAACAAGAATTGGTGCAGAGCCAGATCAGATTCGGATGGCTAGGCATCCACCGTGCGTCCTTTCTGCGGGAACATCCCCGCCGGACGAAACTGGAGAAACAGGACGATAAGCGCAAACACCATCACCTTTGCCATGCTGGTTGTCGCAAAAAAGGTGAAAAAGTCTTTAATAACCGGGATATTCGTCAAGTTTGCCAGCATCCCGGTGCCAATAATGTAGTCCGTAATGCCGATTGCCATCGCCCCGACAATCGTGCCAATCAGCTTGCCTACGCCGCCTACGACCACCACCATAAACGTATTCACGATGTAGTTTTGCCCCGTGTTGGGGCCAACAGAACCCAGCAGGCTGAGGGCGCACCCAGCGATACCCGCCAGCCCCGACCCCAAGGCAAACGTGAGCGCGTCCACCGTGCGGGTGGGAATGCCCAGACAGGCGCTCATGTTGCGGTTTTGGGTGACAGCGCGAATCCGCAGCCCCCAAGCCGTGCGGTTCAGAAACCAGTAGACCCCCAGCACACACAGCACCGTCAGCACCATGATGAACAGGCGCGTGTAGGGAAGCTGGTAGTTGCCTAGAGGAATGCCGCCGCGCAGCCAGGCCGGTGCGGTCACATCTTTGTTTTGTGCGCCAAACCAGGGCTGCGTCACGGCGAGTCCATAGGTTCTGGCGAGGATATTGCCACCAACAAGGGCGATCGCCCCCGACAGCGCCAGCAGCAGAGCGGTTGCCCAGCCCCGAATCCGCTCAAAATCAGGACGACGCTTGGCAATCCACTGTCCGCCAAAGTACAAAACACAGAACAGAATTAGACCAAACACCAGCACCCAGTTCACACTGCGGACGAACTGCTGCAAAATCAGGCTCACGCCCCAAGTTGCCAGGAGCGTTTCTAGCGGTCGCCCGTAGAGATAGCGAATCACGCCCCGCTCCAGCAGTAGCCCCACCAGCGCTGCGACAATAAACGCCGCTATCAGTGCAAAAAAGATATAAACCTCAAACAGCGGCCCACCAATTGCCCTGAACGCATTCTGCACCACGAAGGTCGTATAAGCGCCAAGCATCATCAGCTCGCCGTGGGCCATGTTGATCACGCCCATCAAGCCAAACACGATCGCCAACCCCAGCGCCGCCAGCAGCAGGATCGAGCCAATACTGACTCCGTTAAAAATACCGTCCAAAATACTCGCAACCACAGGCTCTCTCCCAATGAGTCAGCAACAGGCAACCCGTCATCTACAGCCGAGCGACAACCGAGCGATAACCGAGATAAGTAAAGAAACTCTCGCGGGCCGCGCCCGCGAGAAATCTGAGAAACCAGCGATCTAATCTCTAGATCTGGAACTTGCCCGGATCGCTGACATCGGTTCTCGTCCAATCGCAGGCAAAGCCTTTGGTTTCCGCAACGTACTGGTTCCAGGGCACTGGATCGACCGGGGCAGGCGTGGAATAGACGATTTCAAACAGGCCGTCATCCCGCACTTCACCAATCCGAACCGTCTTGGAAATGTGGTGGTTGGGGAACATCTTCACCGGGCCGTGGGGCGCGGCAAATTCTTGACCGTAGGCAGCAGAGCGCACTGCTTCTAGGTCGGTCGGTGTGCCTTCAGAACCGGCCTTTTCAACTGCCTGCTTCCAGATGTTGACGGAGATGTAGCCCGCTTCCATTGGGTCGTTGGTCACGCGGCTATCGCCATACTTGGCTTTGAAGGCATCCACAAACTTCTTGTTTTCGGGCGAATCGACCGTCATGAAGTAGTTCCAGGCAGCAGCATGGCCAAGCAAGTATTCCTTGCCGATGGCCTGCACTTCTTCTTCTGCGATACTCACCGACATGGTGGGATACTTGTCGGGCGTGAGACCTGCGCCTTGCAGTTGCTTGAAGAAGGCCACATTGCTGTCGCCGTTCAGCGTGTTGTAGATGACACCGCCGTTGGGCAGAGCCGAACGAATCTTGGCGATAATCGGCGCAACTTCAGTGTTGCCCAGGGGTAGGTAGTCTTCGCCAACCACCGTGCCGCCCTTAGCAGCCACTTGGGCTTTGATAATCGTGTTGGCGGTACGGGGGAACACGTAGTCCGATCCGACCAGATAGAATTCCTTGCCCTTGTTTTCCAGCAGCCAGTCCACCGACGGCTCGATTTGCTGGTTAGGCGCAGCACCCGTGTAGAAAATGTTCTTGGAGCATTCCTGCCCTTCATACTGCACCGGGTAGAACAGCATGTGGTTCTTTTCTTCAAACACAGGCAGCACCGCTTTGCGGCTGGCAGAAGTCCAGCAGCCAAAGATAACGACGACCTGATCTTGATCGATCAGCTTGCGGGCTTTTTCGGCAAAGGTGGGCCAATCCGACGCGCCATCTTCGATGATGGGGATAATTTGCTTGCCCAGCACGCCGCCTGATGCGTTAATTTCATCGATGGCAAGCAGCGTAGAATCGACCACCGACTTCTCAGAGATGGCCATCGTGCCGCTCAGCGAGTGGAGGACACCCACCTTGATGCCATCCCCTGAAGCAGGAGCCGTTGGCGAAGATGCATCCGCAGCGGGGGAACTTGCCGTAGTGGTAGTAGAGGGGGCACACGCCTTGAGCAACATGCTAGCTCCGAGTGCGGCGGAGCCATAGACCATAAATTTCCGACGACCAAATAGCCTTGTCATGCAACACGTCTCCTCATCGCGAGGGGGCGAAATGAACGATTAATCATACTAGGGTGTGATGTTAGGTCTGTAGACCCTTGTCATTTGTGCTTTAGGCTACAAAACTGAGGTTCTTAAGTTTTTATAAATCTGCTTTCAGACCTTATTTCTGCACTTTGGCGGAGTCATCTCTGCCTTTTAGCTGAGTTGGCGTTTGGCTGAGTTGGTGCGGCGAGCCTTGCCTCTCTAGACCTCGTTAGACCGGTTTAGTCTGGTTCTAGCCAGCTTTATGCGTCTCTTTCGACCGCTTCTGTTCTGAGGGTGGAAATGTCCCAGGCGCGATCGCCCTCGGCTCGTCGATCTTCTGCGTCTGCCTGCAAAATGCGCTCCAGATCTTGGGCCAACTGGCGCGATCGCGCAATCAGGGCCGTATCGTCGTCTTCCATGACTGCGACTTCGCGTAGTGCGGCTTCATCGTGCTGCTTAAAGATTTGCGCTGCGCGATGGGCCCGATAGGCCCGCATTCCCATGAGTTTCAGTGCTTCCACGCCCAGATCTAGCGCGGAGCTAAAGGTTTCCCGCTGGATCACGTCTACGCCGCTGCGGATGAGTTCATAGGCATGGCGGCGATCGCCCGCCCGCGCCAAAAGCTTCAGATGGGGAAAATGCTTGTGGGCCAGTTGCACAATCTCCCGCATTTTTTCACGGTCGTCGATCGCCAGCACCAACATCCGAGCCTCCGCTGCCCCCGCCGCGTGCAGCAAATCCAGCCGCGCCGCATCGCCATAAAACACCTTCCAGCCAAAGCGTCGCAGCAGATCGATCTGCGCCGGGTTATGCTCTAGCACGGTGATGCGATAGCCATTGGCAATCAGCAAACGCCCGACAATTTGCCCAAACCGCCCGAAGCCAACGATGATCACCGGATTATCGGATTCATCAATCTCATCGGCTTCGCGTTCTTCGGTCTGCGTTTCAAAGCGGGGCATAATCAGGCGATCGTAGGCAATCATCATCACAGGCGACAGCAGCATCGACAGCGCCACCACCGCAATCAAAATTCCCGCTAGATCCTCCGTCAGCACCTTGGTCTGGGCGGCAAACGAAAACAGTACAAAGGCAAACTCGTCGCCCTGCACCAGCGAAAAGGCAAACAGAAGGCTCTGACTCAGCGCCAGCTTAAACAAATTACCCAGTCCCACCAGCACGCCGCACTTGAGAACCGTAATCCCGGCGATCAGCCCCGCAATCAGCATCGGCTGTGCCAGGATCAGGTTAAAGTCAATGCTGGCCCCGACGGAGATGAAAAACAGCCCTAGCAGCAAGCTTTGAAACGGCTCGATAGTGCTCATCAGCTCGTGACGATATTCGCTCTCTGCCAGCACCACACCTGCTACAAACGTGCCCAGTGCAGGCGACAAGCCCACCCCCTGCATTGCCAGCGTAATCCCCACCACTAGCAGCAGTGCCGTCGCCGTAAAGCTTTCTCGCAGGCGTGTCGCGGCGATAAAGCGAAACACGGGCTGCATCAAAAACCGCCCGCCTAGGACGATGCCGCCGACCGTGCCGATCACCAGCAGGGTTTGCTGCCAGCCCGCCAGGGTGCTTGCTGCCGAGACGGGCTGCTGCACCACAGCGGGCGGAGCGGTGGATAGCAACGGCAGCAGCGCTAGGATGGGGATCACCGCCACTGCCTGAAACAGCAGCACCGAAAAGGCCGACTGGCCGCCCTCGGTTTTCATTAGCCCGCGCTCGTTCAGGGTTTGCACGCCGATGGCGGTGGAGGAGAAAGGGAGGATGAGGGCGATCGCCATTGCCATATTCCACGACAGCCCCACCAGCATCGCCAGTGCCGTAATCAGCGCCACATTTGCCACCAGTTGCAGCCCGCCCAGCCCCAAAATCGGCATCCGCAGCCGCCACAATAAATCTGGCTGGAGTTGCAACCCTACTAGAAACAGCATCATCACTACGCCAAACTCGGCGAAGCGCATCACGTCCTGTCCTTCCTGACCCACCAGCCCCATGACAAACGGGCCGATGACCACGCCTGCAATCAGGTAGCCCAGCACCGACCCCAGCCCCAGCCGCTTGGAGATAGGCACCGACAGCACTGCCGCCAGCAGGTAAATAAACGCCTGAAGAAATAAGCTACTGTCCATTCGGGGCGATCTCCGGCTGCATGGAGGGAGTCAGTTTTAAGGGCGGGTTGGGATCGGCAACCTGGGGCAAGATCTTTGTCAGGTCAGCATTCAGCGTCTTTTGCTGGATCAGCGTGGGCCAGTCCAGCGTGCCGTCGCGCAGCGCCACTAGCGCCATTCGGTAAGCCTCGGCGTAGGGAGCAATCTGATCTGCCTGCCGCAGTTGATGCGTCCCCGTAATGACAAACGGCGGCAGATATTCCATGCCGCAAAGCCGCGCCGTCTGTTCAAAGGGAGTCAGCAGTTCCCGAATCGTGAAATAGTTGTGTCCCTGCCGACAATAGGCTTGCTCACTGCCGCCCGTGGTGATGGCAGACAGGAACTTCTTACCCCGCAGTGCTGTGCCATTATGCCCGTAGGCAAAGCCATGTTCCAGCACCAGATCTTGCCACTCTTTGAGGAGGGCGGGGCTGCTGTACCAGTAGAAAGGATGCTGGAAGACGATAATATCGTGCGATCGCAGCAGATCCTGTTCCAGCGCTACGTTGATGTGAAAGTTGGGGTATTGCTCGTAGAGATCATGCAGGGTAATAGAATCGAGTCCCTGCACCGCGCGAATCAGTTGACGGTTCACCCGCGACTTTTCCAGCGCTGGGTGTGCAAACAAGATCAAGATACGGTTTGGGTTGCCCATGCGCTTGATTGAGGAACGCTATCGATTCTAGGGCAATCTTAATCCTAAAAATAATCTTAAGAAGAAACGGCTTCGTTTGATGGAGCATTGCGGCAGCCGAATTAGCACTACGGCGCAACGTCCCGCTGTTTCACCACTCGCCCAGGGCTGACAAAGGAAATGCCCTGAGAAGACGAAGTGCTAATCATGACCGCTTCGATCACGGGTTCCGAAACCGCCGTTTGTGCCACCCAGTCCACCAAAAAGTTTGCGCCCGCGCCGCCGCTCACATCGTTTGCTGCCACAAAAAAGCTGACCGAAGCCAGCGGCCCCAGCTTCGATGGCTCCGTAATATCCTGGCGAATCATCTCACCCTCAGAGTCGAAGTAGCGCACGGCAGTAATGATAATGGCGTGTTCTGCGTCGGTATTGCGAATGCTCAGCGTGGCCGACAGGTTGACCGCATTGCGCGGGTTGTTGTGGTGATAGATGTGCGAATAGACCGGAACATAAACCGTCTGTCCGTCGATGATTTTCTCAGGGTTTAGGGAGACGGGTTGAAGCGTTGCCTCTTGCTGAACGATCGTCGTTGGCAGTTGCTCTGGCGGCTGAGTGGAACAGGTCATCCCCGTCATCACCAGAAGGATTCCGCAGATCGCTGATAGGGATTTCGCTGGTTTACCGGAGCGCATCTTTTTGCAAGTTTTTGAGATCTGCTTTGAGACTTGTCACCACGTTCTTGCTTGCGTTCGAGATACAGTGCCTTCTGCGTGTTGCTATTATTGCGGAATTCTGGTTCAAATCCCGTTCTTGGGGAGCGATCGCCCTCATCCTCATTCCGTTCAAGCCGACGGTTGCAAAGACGGTTTGCCCATGTGTAGTTCTATAAACTGCACGATAGTTTCTAGCTCCTGATTGATCTTCAGATTTGTAAAGACAAACGGCTTGTCGCCGCGCATCTTGCGGGCATCGCGCTCCATCACGCCCAAGTCTGCCCCCACCAGCGGAGCTAGGTCGATTTTGTTAATCACCAGCAGGTCAGATTTCGTAATGCCCGGGCCGCCCTTTCGGGGAATCTTGTCCCCAGCGGCCACATCGATCACGTAGATCGTCAAATCCACCAGTTCCGGGCTGAAGGTAGACGCGAGGTTGTCGCCGCCGCTTTCCACAAAGATTAAATCAGGCTGAAACTGCCGCTCTAGCTGTTCGATCGCCACCAGGTTGATCGAGGCATCTTCGCGAATCGCCGTATGGGGGCAGCCGCCCGTTTCCACGCCCACGATGCGATCGCCCGTCAGCGCCTCACTCCGCACCAAAAACTGCGCGTCTTCCTTCGTGTAGATATCATTCGTCACCACCGCCAGGTTATACGTCTCCCGCATCGCCTTACACAAGCGATCAACCAAAGCCGTCTTTCCAGAACCCACAGGGCCAGCAATACCCACACGAAAAGTATTCATCAGAGTCTCTTTTGTCTTTCTTCGCTCGTCGTTTTTCTTTTTTCGCTCTTCGTTCTTCTTTCTTCGTTCTTCTTTCTTCGTTCTTCTTTCTTCGTTCTTCTTTTTTCGCTCTTCGCTCTTCGCTCCCGCCCAAATCTATCATCGCCGCATTTCTGGTTTCTGATCTTTGTAATCCATCGCACGACTCATCAACAATTCTCGATGGCGAATCGTGCTGAGGGCCACATCCCAGGGAAAGGTAAAAGACTGAAACGAAGCCTGGGAGATGCGGTCGGTGTCCAGGTCGGTCACGACTTTGTGAAACATTTCAAATAGAGCTTGACGCAGAGATTCCAGTTCCTCCGGGGTGTTCGCCTGTTCTACTTTTTCGAGCAGCTCCAGCACCTTGAGGTTGTACATATCAGCACGGTTTTTCTGGCGTTCATCCAGCCAGCGGCGAAATTGCCACAGACTAGACGCAGCTAGCACCGCAAAGGACAACAGAAAGCCCATGACCTCGGCATATTCCACCAAAAAGGCGGGTTCGTCCTGGTTGTAATAATCGCGTGCGCCAGGATGCAGCGACAGACCCAGATTTTCGCGGGCATCGGGCAGGCGCATGAGCGCAGCACGGGGATACTGGCTGACCAGTTCGTTGCGAAATTCAAACAGGGTTTGGGTAATCACTTTGGCGATCGCTGGTTCCAGATCCCGCCGCGTTACCAAAATCGCCCGCAGACCCACGGCAGGAATATCTTCGTCGGGAATCGGCAGCGCCCCGTCGTAGGTTCCTTTAGGAATTTCAGTCGCTTCCAGCACAGGCAGCGTCAGCCGCATGGATTCCGCCTGGTCGATCGGCACGAGCTGCGCCTGGGTGCGCTGGAGCAGACCCCGCACCGAAGGGCTACCCAATGCAATCACGCGAAACAGCGCGTCGATCTCGCCCGCTTGCAGCTTTTCGTAAGATTCGGCGGTGGTCATGGGCAGCGGGCGAAAGTCGCCGTCCATGAGGTTGTAGTGGGTCTGGAAGTGCTTGAAGATGGCGTAGGAGCCGCTGCCCTGGGGCGGAACAGCGACCCGCTTGTCGCGCAGGTCGGTGAACTGGCGAATGTTGGCGCTGGGCGCGGCAATGAGGTGGCAGATTTCGGGAAACAGGTAGGCGATCGCCTGCACAGATGGGTCTAGCGACGTGTCGCCCTGGATAATGCCTAAATCTGCTTCGCCCTCAGCCAGCAGTTTCGCATTTTGCAGGGAGCCGTCGGTTTCCAGCACGCGAATCTGAATCTTGGGTTCGTGGGCAGCGACCACGCTCGACAGCGCCGTAGCAAAGGCGTAGTATTCTCCGTCTGCGTTGCCCGTGGCAATGGTGAGCGAGTAGACCCGCTGCCGCTCGATCGTCCACTGGGCCGCAAAGGCGATCGCCCCCAGCACGCTCAGCACCACAACTGGAATTGCAAACTTACTCTGCATAGGCTCTGACCGAATGATATAATACTCGATCCAATAGGGCAAAGACCCGACGAACACCAGATGACAGAAGTGGCCACCTACAGTTCTAAATGCGTTGAATCGAAAGCTGCTTGCATTCTTGACCGCCTTTGCTGACCGAACTGAACTCGGTGGACTAGCTTTAGAGACTTGCCTTAAAGACTTGACAATGACTCCAGAAAACATCTCAACCCATGAGAATTGAGCAGGGCAATTGGATTGAGCAGCTCGCGCATCAACCAATCTGGGTTCAGGTTGCAGTTTACACGCTGATCGTGCTGACGATTGGTTGGCTAGATCATCTCCTGGGTTCAGATATCGTGCTGTCCCTGTTCTACCTAATTCCCATCGCCTGGGCAGCTTGGTGTTCGCCTCGCCCCGTTGCCCTCTACATCACGTTGCTCAGTTTGCTGGTGATCTTCCTCCTGGCCGAGTATTCCAGTGGACTGGTCTACACCGAAACCATTGTTTCCCTCTGGCGGAGCATCACGCGACTTGGTTTTTTTCTCGTTACCAGCACGCTGATTACGCGACTCCGCAAAACTCAGGATCAGCTCCGCTGGCTGTCCAGCATGGACGAGCTAACCCAGGCAGTCAATGCTCGCGTGTTTACCGAGAAGCTGGCGCAGGAAATCGAGCGATCGCGCCGCTATGGTCGCCTGTTCGCCATTGCCTATCTCGATCTGGATAGCTTCAAGCAGGTCAACGATCAGCGGGGGCATCTGGAGGGCGATCGCATTCTAAAGCTCGTGTCCCAGGTGGTTCGAGACAGCATCCGCAAGACCGACCTGCTTGCCAGACTCGGCGGGGATGAATTTGCCCTGCTGCTTCCTGAAACCAATCTCCGCGCTGCCAAGACTATCATTTCCCGAATTCAGACACAGCTTGTAGACACCATGCAGGCAGAGCAAAGCCCCATCACCCTCAGTATCGGCGTTGTGGTTTGTACCCAGCCGCCCTCTTCCCAAGCACCGCTGATTCACTATGCCGACCAGCTTATGTATCAGGTTAAGCGCACGGGCAAAAACGCCGCCCAGTTTGCGATGTATCCCGACGCGAGCGCCCCACGGCATAATAACGAGTAATGCTTGCAACTCTTCTGTCTCTACGCGACTTTTCTGAATGAGTGCGCCAATATGAGTGCGATCGCCCCTTCTGCCCGTGCCTTTGCCAGTCGCCCCGCCCCTCCCCACCCCGGAGACCACTTCGCGATCACGTTTGCGCCCCTGTCGCTGCCAGAGATTTATGACCTGGCCGATGACCCGGCCAATGGTGCAGTGGTGGTCATGAGCGGCATGGTGCGTCAGGAAACCGACGGCAAGCCCGTCATCGCGCTGGAATACCAGGCCTATGAGCCGATGGCGCTGAAGGTGTTTCAGCAGATCGCCGCCGAGATTCGCGCCACCTGGCCCGATGTAAGTCATGTCGTCATCCATCACCGCACAGGCAAGCTGGTCGTTGGCGAAATCAGCGTGCTGGTTGCTGTGGGCTGTCCCCATCGTGCCGAAGCCTTCGCCGCGTGCCAGTACGCCATCGACACGCTGAAGCACAACGCCCCCATCTGGAAAAAGGAACACTGGGCGGACGGCTCCACCAGTTGGGTCAGCATTGGCGCGTGCGAACAGTCGCCCGCAGGCTGCTAAGAAAAAGCCTAGATGTCGTGATCTAGGGTCACCTTAAGGAAGGTTAATCACCCAATTACGAGACGTTAATAACGAGATTAAACTCGCTTAATCTCGCCGTGGGATCGTTTGTGAGGCATTTATTACTGAGCGCCTCCAAATCGCTTCAACAAAACCTATGGCTTTTCAACTGCAAATTCTGCACGCTTCCGACATGGAAAGCGGTCTCCCATCCTTCACCGATGCGGTTAATTTCTCTACGGTGATTAACGCGCTGAGGGATGACTACACCAACACCATAATCTTGTCTTCGGGTGACAACTACATTCCTGGCCCCTTCTTCTCTTCTGGGAGCGATCGCGCTCTCCGCAAAACCACCTCTTCCCTGACCCCCGGTGATAACTACACTTTCCGCGAGGGGGTTGGGCGCGTCGATATTGAAATCCTCAACCAGATGGGATTTCAGGCTTCTGCCCTGGGCAACCACGAATTTGACCTGGGTGAATCGACCGTTGTTTCTCTAATTCGGCGCGATCGCGAATATCAGGGCACGGCTTTTCCCTACCTCAGCAGCAACCTGAATTTCACCGATCCCAATCCGGGAGACGACGGCACCTCCAACCAAGACTTTGTGCTAGAAGATTTGGTCGTTGCGGATGGACAGCCCGCAGCCCCCAACAGCATCGCCAAAAGCACCGTGTTGACGGTCAACGGCGAACGGATTGGGGTTGTCGGCGCAACGACTCCGACGCTGGGTGTCATCTCCTCACCCGGCCCAAATGTTGAAATTCTGCCGCAGCCCTTTGGCGCAAACCCCAGTGCGGCCGAGCTAGATGCCCTCGCCGTAGAAATTCAAAAATCAGTTGATGCGTTGACTGCTGCTGGCATCAACAAGATTGTGATTGTGGCCCACATGCAGCAGTTGTTCATCGAGCGGGAACTAGCCAAACGGCTGCGCGATGTAGACGTGATCATTGCGGGGGGGTCCCACACCCTGCTGGCAGACAGCACCGACCGACTGCGCCCTGGCGACACGGCAGGCGGCATTTACCCCCTAGTGGAGGACTCTCCAACGGGGCCTGTGCTGGTGGTCAACACCGACAGCAACTGGAAGTATGTCGGGCGGCTGGTGGTGGAATTTGACAACGACGGCAAAATTGACCTGTCAAAGCTCGATCCCAATGTCAATGGGGCCTATGCCACAGATACGGCCAGCGTGGCTGCGCTGACGGCCGTCAACCCCGGTGAACCCGATCCAGAAGTAGTGGACTTGCTTGGCAAGCTGCGAACCATCATCAACACCAAAGACAGCAATATTTTTGGGAAGACTACAGTATTTCTCAACGGCACGCGCAACTCGGTGCGGACGGAGGAGACGAACCTGGGCAACCTGACGGCGGATGCCAACTTGTTTGTGGCAAGGCAGGTGGATTCCTCTGTAGTAATCTCGCTGAAGAATGGCGGCGGCATCCGCGACAACATCGGCGCAGTGTCCCCCACTCCGGGCGCAACCGACCCCAGCGATATCGTGACCCTGCCTCCACCGGCTAACCCGGAGGCAAATAAACAAGAAGGGGATTTGTCGCAACTGGACATCGAAAATTCGCTGCGCTTTAACAATGGCTTGAGCCTGATTACCGTCACAGCGGCGCAGTTGAAGGAAGTGCTAGAGCATGGTGTTTCGGGCGTTGGGCCAGGACGAACCCCCGGCGCGTTTCCTCAAATCGGCGGCATCTCCTTCAGCTTTGATGCCAGCAAGACGGCCCAGCGACTCGCGAGCGATGGGACAGTGACCACGGCCGGAGAGCGCATCCAGTCGGCGGCGCTGACGGATGCCAATGGCAACTTTACGCAAATCATTGTTCGGAACGGTCAGCTTGTGGGCGATCCGAACCGCACCTTCCGATTGGTGACGCTCAGCTTTTTGCTGGGAACGAGTTCGCTAGATGCCAGCGGGGATGGCTATCCGTTCTTCCGGTTTGTGCGAGAAAACCCAACCCTGGCGAATCGGGTGGATTTGTTAGGCGAGACGAGTATTGACCTGAACAGGAATGGCGTGATCGATGGGCCAGTGAGCCTGCCGGATGGGGTGGCGACGTTTACAGATGCAGGTAGTGAGCAAGATGCGTTTGCAGAGTTCCTGGCTCAGAGCGGCACGTTTACCAAGGCAGACACGCCCGCAGAGCGCGATCGCCGCATTCAGAACCTCGGCGTTCGAGGCGACAACGTGTTTGGGGTTCAACTTGTGGGCACCAGCGGCCGCAACCGTCTTGTCGGCAGATTTGCCAACGACCTGCTGCAAGGGCTGGGTGGAGCCGACGTGCTAAACGGGCGGCAGGGCGACGATTTGCTGGAGGGTGGACGTGGGGGCGATCGCCTCAACGGTGGCCCTGGCAAAGATGTGCTGGTTGGCGGGCTGGGCCGCGATACCTGCATTGGCGGAGCGGGCGCAGATACCTTTGTGCTGACGCGCGGCGCTGGATTCGATACGATCGTGGACTACAAAGACGGCGTAGACAAGATCGGTCTGTCGGGCAATTTGCGCTTCGGCAATCTGCGCTTTACCGATACCACTCGCGGTGTGCAGGTTCGGGCTGGTAATGACCTGCTGGCGGAGTTGCTAGGCGTGCGAGCCAGTGCGCTCAACCGCACCGACTTTGTGACCACGTTTGCGACCGCAGAGACGTTCGCTTGATGCGGGTCTGAAGCCAGCCTATAAAAGCGCATAAGAGGCACGGCGCGATGCGCCGTGCCTTTTGCATTTGCGAGGTGCTGCGTTTAGTTGCTCATGCGGGGGGCGCGGGGGGCACTGGCCCGCTGAGCGGGAACCGGACGGGTAGGCTGGGCTGCAATCGTAGACCGGAGAACGGCGATCGCCCGCACATACTGGGGATCGCTCTGGCTGCCGACCGAGGTGGGGTTTGCGGCAAGCTGCTGGCGCTGGCTATCGGTCAGGTTGACCTGCACATTGGGCGTGATGCCGCGCTGGCTGATGTCCGTGCCGTTGGGGGTGTAGTAATGGGCGATCGTCACCGCCAGACCAGACCCATCTGACAGCGAATGCACCGACTGCACCAGCGCCTTGCCAAAGGTCTTGGTGCCGACGATCGTAGCCCGCCGATTATCCATCAGCGCCCCCGTCAGAATTTCACTGGAACTGGCGGAATTGCCGTCCACCAGCACAACTAGCGGCAAATCCGTCAGCGCCGTGCGATTGGCCCGAATCCGCTCGTTCGCCCCGTACCGATCCACCGTGCGGACAATCAGTCCATTGCCCAACCACTGACGCGAGATGTCGATGCTGGCTTGCAGCAACCCCCCTGGATTGCCCCGCAGATCCAGCACAAAGCCCTGCACCTGCTGGCTCAGCAAGTCCTCGATCGCTCGCTGCATTTGTTCTGCCGAGTGGGCGCTGAACTCGGTCAGGCGGATATACCCTACGCGAGTGCCCTGCTCTTGTTTCAGGGTGTAGTGGACATTGGGAAGCTCAATGCGGGCCCGCGTTAGCGTCAGGTCGGTCGCCTCTTCCGACTGTCGTTGCAACCGCAAAACAATGCGCGTGCCGACCTCACCCCGAATGCGATTCGAGGCTTCTTCCAGCGTCATCCCTTCGGTCGAAACGCCATCAATCGACAAAATGCGATCGCCCACCTGGATGCCCGCCCGCGCCGCCGGAGAGTTGGGGATTGGCTCCACCACAGTAATCGCGCCCGTTTGCTCGTCTGCCTGAAGCCGAATGCCCACACCCGACAGTTCTCCAGAGGTCTGACTCGTCAGCACTTCAAACTGGCGCGGGTCCATGAAGCGGGTATAGGGATCTCTTAGCCGCTGGAGGGCGCGGCGCAATGCATTGTAAGCCTCTTCCCGCGAGCTGTAGGAGGCGCTGAGCAGTTCGTGGCGCACCGCTAGCCAGTCCACCTGGTTAAACGTGCTGTCTACATACTCCCGATTCACGATTTGCCACGCCTCATCAAGCAGCGCCTTGGGGCTGTCCTGAAGCGTAGCGTTCACAACCGAACTGAACACGGGAGTCAGCAGGGAAACCGTAGCGGCTGCGGCAACAGTTCCACCAAAAAGAGCGGCATTGAGCAAACGAGAGCGGTTGAAAAAGCGGCGCATGGGCAGTAACCGGGATAGAGGGGGACAGGAAAGCAGAGGGATTCAATGCGCGGCCACACGCTGGATTCGGCAACACGGCAGGATGCGTGTGCTAATTCAGTTTTGAAGCCTGGTTTAGTTTGAAGTCTGGCTTAGTACGAAGTCTGGCTTGGACAGACAGATGCTTAAACCTCCGGGGCAACTTGTGGAATGACTGGGTAGAACAAGGACGAAGCGGAAAGAGCGAAACGGGAAGGGCAATCGGCCAAGCAACAAAGCGTCGGGGAGACTTCCAAGCAGTCTACGGAAGTCCATGAGGAGGCAGATCTCGCTAGAGGACAGAATCCTGACAGACACAACTTCAGAGCCAGTCTCAGAATGAATGTTCCTTATGAACTTGAGGTGTAAATCCTGAGGCAGAGATGTGACCCTTGAGAACGGACACGCTGTTCCCTCCATACCCCTTGAACAGACCCCTAGACAGGTTTATCCAGATTGAGGTTGCAGGCGGCAGCAAGCCCCAAACAGCCTTTCTTCATTCTCTTCATTCCTGCTCTAGTCCCACCCAGAGTCCATTGCAGAATAGTGATCCATAGAGGATTTGAGCCATTTCCTCATCTATCTAAAGGTAGCCCGTTTGTGAAATTTTGGGAGTAACAAAAATCACTGGATAGCTTCAGTAGGTCAGGCATCGAGCTAAGCCAATCTTGAGCCAGCGCCAGCGATATGCAGAGAACGCAGCCCATGCGGCTTTGGACACCATTTTGGGACACCATTTTTGAACACAATCTTGCACGCACACAATCTTGCACGCAATAGATTACTTCAGACGCGCCGTGACCTGAAGAAATCGCCAGGTCAACACAGGCGATCACCCATAGAGCTGTCGGTTGCCAAGAACACAACAACTCCAAGATCGCTCCAGTCCTACAACCGTCCTACCTCAGAGAAACCTGCCTCCGAGCAGTACAGTTCTCATTAAAACTCCCGCACAAAACGGGTAGAAGCACCGAATACTGAGCTTATTTAGAAGACTCAGACCCATCTAGCCGAATGCATTTACCAGACGCAATGGAAAAATATATCCGCACCAAATATTCCGCACCAAGTATAGTGAGTTTCCGCTACTTTAACCCTAGTTCACCCCGATCTTCCAGCATCCTTTGAGGAAATTTAACGAAGCCTGAGCGCGTGCAGACGGGCGATCGCCCCTAAAATTCCATGCCAACCTGTAAATTTGCCCTAATGCGCTGTATCGCCTGCAATTCTGAGTTTCCTGTAGCAAGGTTTCAGCCAGTCTTCATCAAGTCGTGCGACCGTCGAATAAAAACGGGAGAAATTTTAATAGCGTGTCGAACAATACAGGGAAGAATGGGGCAGTATGTGATCTATGACGATTAGGTTCTGACAGGTGAGTTCTAACGGGTGATCCGACAGATTATCCGAGAGATTAATTGTCTGAAGAGATTAGCCATGACCGAATGCAGTAGAAGATGCGGAGTCAGGTGGCTCACCCGGAATTGGGTGAGGAATCGCGTCTGACACCATCACAGCCCCATTCTTGACAAAACCTTCAGAAACACCTCTACTCCGCCAGTCTGTGTCAAAATGTAAGCGGTTTTGCCCGATTTGAAAAAAAGCTTGAAGTAGGCTTCATCATGGAATCCCTCTACGCATATGCCTGGCTGATCCCAGTGTTGCCCCTGGCAGGGGCGATGATTTTGGGGCTGGGTCTAATTTCTTCCAGCGGTTTCGCCAAACAGTTTCGCAAGCCCAGCTCGGTGTTTATTGTCTCGCTGACGGGCACTGCAATGGTTATCTCCTTTGCGCTGCTGTGGAGCCAGATTCAAGGACATCCGACCTACGAACGCTCAATTGAGTGGGCATCGGCGGGCGATTTTCACCTATCGATGGGCTATATCGTTGATCACCTGACGGCGCTGATGCTGGTGATTGTGACGACGGTGGCCTTTTTGGTGATGATCTACACCGATGGCTATATGGCTCATGATCCGGGCTACGTCCGGTTCTACGCCTACCTCAGTTTGTTTAGCTCGTCGATGCTGGGGCTGGTGATTAGCCCGAACTTGGTGCAGATTTACATCTTCTGGGAGCTGGTGGGGATGTGTTCCTACCTGCTGATCGGCTTCTGGTATGACCGTAAAGCGGCTGCCGATGCCTGCCAGAAGGCGTTTGTGACCAACCGGGTGGGCGACTTTGGGCTGCTGCTGGGGATACTGGGCTTGTACTGGGCGACAGGCAGCTTTGAGTTTGAGGTAATTGGCGATCGCCTCCAGGATCTCGTTCAGTCGGGTGCGCTCAGTGGGGCGATCGCAGCGCTATTTGCGGTGCTGGTGTTCCTTGGCCCGGTGGCAAAGTCGGCCCAGTTTCCGCTGCACGTTTGGCTGCCAGACGCGATGGAAGGCCCCACCCCCATTTCGGCACTCATCCACGCAGCAACGATGGTGGCGGCGGGTGTCTTCCTGATTGCTCGCATGTTCCCCGTATTTGAGCATATCCCCACCGCCATGAACGTGATTGCCTATACGGGCGCAGTCACGGCATTTTTAGGAGCCAGCATCGCCATCACGCAAAACGATATCAAGAAGGGTCTGGCTTATTCCACGATGTCTCAGCTTGGCTATATGGTCATGGGCATGGGCGTGGGAGCCTACACAGCCGGACTCTTTCACCTGATGACCCACGCCTACTTCAAAGCAATGCTGTTCCTCGGTTCTGGTTCTGTGATCCACGGCATGGAGGGGGTGGTAGGACACGACCCAGTGCTGGCGCAGGATATGCGGCTGATGGGCGGTCTGCGGAAGTATATGCCAATCACCGCCACGACCTTCTTGATCGGCACGCTGGCGATCGCCGGAATTCCCCCGTTGGCTGGCTTCTGGTCAAAGGACGAAATTCTGGGAGCAACCTTCCGTGCAAACCCCGCCCTGTGGGCCGTTGGATTTCTCACGGCGGGGATCACAGCGTTCTATATGTTCCGCATGTACTTCAGCACCTTTGAGGGCGAGTTTCGTGGCACTAGCACGGAGATCAAGCGCAAGCTAAAGAACGAGCAGCTTCAAAAGCTGGGTCTGGCTTTTGGCCCCGGTGCAATGAACCCACTGGAGCTAACGGCGGAGACTCCTGCCGAAGATCACGAGGCCCACGACGACCACGGACACCACGCCAGCGAGCCGCACGAGTCGCCAATTACGATGACGCTGCCGCTGATGGTGCTGGCCATCCCGTCGATGCTGATCGGGCTGGTGGGCACGCCGTTCAAGAATTACTTCGAGGAATTCATCCATGCGCCTGGTGAGGTGATCCACGAAGCCGAGGCAGTGGACTGGGGCGAATTTTTGACGATGGGCGGTAGCTCAGTGGCGATCGCCCTCGGCGGCATTGCCCTAGCGACGGCCATGTACCTGCTCAAGAAAATCGACCCAGCGGCGATCGCCGACAAGATCCAGCCGCTCTATCAGCTTTCACTCAATAAGTGGTACATCGACGACATCTACAACGCTGTATTCGTGCAGGGCAGCCGTCGTCTGGCCCGGCAAGTGCTAGAAGTGGACGTGAGAATTGTGGATGGGCTGGTAAACCTGACGGGCTTTGTCACGCTGGTCACGGGCGAAGCGCTGAAGTATCTGGAAAGCGGCAGGGTGCAGTTCTACGCGCTGATCGTCTTTGGCGCGGTGCTGGGGCTAGTGCTGGTTTCCGGGATTACCTAAAGTGGACACAGGGCGGGGGGCGATCGCTCTCCGCTTCTGCCTTGTCCCTTTTTGGGAAATCTGCCGCCTGAGTGAGCCGCCCAAGTTACTTGAGTGAACCGTTCAATCTTCGATCATTAATCGCAGTTGGGTTGCAAGCGAGATTGCAAGTTAAAAGCTAATCCTTTCAGATTCTTTCAGATTTTTTCCAGAAAACTTACTCAAAACCCTGCTCCGAACGTTTGAAATCTAAATTTCTACATGAATACTGCTGAATTTCCCTGGCTAACAACCATCATCCTATTGCCTGTCCTTGCATCACTGGCGATCCCAGTTCTTCCCGATAAAGACGGAAAAACCGTCCGCTGGTACGCTCTAATCATCGGACTGATCGACTTTGCGCTGACGGTCTACGCCTTCTATACCCAATACGACTTCAGCCGCTCTGACTTGCAACTGGTCGAGAGCTATTCCTGGGTATCTTCGCTAGACCTGCGCTGGTCAGTGGGGGCAGACGGACTCTCGATGCCGCTAATTTTGCTGACCAGCTTTATCACCACGCTGGCGATTCTGGCATCCTGGCCCGTAACGCTGAAGCCGCGCCTGTTTTACTTTCTGATGCTGGCGATGTACGGCGGACAGATTGCGGTGTTTGCTGTGCAGGATATGCTGCTGTTCTTCCTGGTGTGGGAACTGGAGCTAATCCCGGTGTACTTGCTGCTGTCTATTTGGGGCGGCAAGAAGCGGCTCTACGCAGCCACTAAGTTCATTCTGTATACGGCGGGTGGGTCGCTGTTCATCCTGGTGGCGGCGCTGGCGATGGCATTCTATGGCGATACGGTCACCTTTGACATGCGATCGCTCATGGATAAGGACTTCCCGCTGAAGTTCCAGCTTTTGGTCTACGCAGGCTTCCTGATCGCCTACGCCGTCAAGCTGCCGATTTTCCCGCTACATACCTGGCTGCCCGATGCCCACGGCGAGGCAACGGCTCCGGTTCACATGCTGCTGGCGGGCATTCTGCTAAAAATGGGCGGCTACGCGCTGCTGCGGATGAATGTGCAGATGCTGCCGGATGCCCACGTCCGCTTTGCGCCGATTCTGGTAATTTTGGGCGTGGTTAATATTATCTACGCCGCGCTGACCTCCTTTGCCCAGCGAAACCTGAAGCGAAAAATTGCCTACTCCTCGATTTCCCACATGGGCTTCGTGCTAATTGGCTTGGCCTCCTTTACCAACCTGGGACTGAGCGGAGCCATGCTGCAAATGGTGTCCCACGGGCTAATTGGAGCCAGCCTGTTCTTCTTGGTGGGCGCAACCTATGACCGGACACACACCCTCATCCTGGACGAGATGGGCGGCGTAGGCAAAAAAATGCCCAAGATCTTCGCCATGTTTACAGCCTGCTCGATGGCCTCGCTGGCCCTGCCGGGAATGAGCGGATTCGTCGCAGAACTGATGGTATTTGTGGGCTTTGCGACCAGCGATGCCTATGACCAGACGTTCAAAATTATCGTGATTACGCTAATGGCGGTGGGCGTAATCCTGACACCGATCTACCTTCTGTCTATGCTGCGGGAGATTTTCTATGGCCCAGAAAACCAGGAACTCGTGGAGCATGAGGTGCTGGTGGATGCCGAACCTCGCGAAGTCTTTATCATTGCGTCGCTGCTGATCCCGATTATTGGCATCGGGTTCTATCCCAAGCTGATTACGCAGATGTATGATTCTACGACCGAGCAGGTGACGGCCCAGCTTCAGGAATCCTTTGCGATCGCCGCTGCTGAGAAAGAAACCGCGACGCTTTCAAAGCAGGCGTTGCTCAAGGCTCCTGAGATTTCATCCAATCTCTAGCCTGATCTGTCGCGCCGATAGCCATTAACAAGAAAGCCCGGAGTCTTTCAACTCTGGGCTTTTTGGCTTTTACGAGAGCTAAAGCAGGAGAGCCGTAGCAGAATTTGTCAAAACTGGCAGATCAGTCCGCCCTGAACCAAATCGAAGAAGAAACTAAATCGGAAGGAGCGATCGCTGACAGGTTGGGCAAACAGCATGAATAATAAGCTGGCAGTCGAGCAGGTGATACCCTTCTTTCTGAGCGGTGCGGCTGCCCGTTTTCAGGATTGAATCGTTCTTGAACTCAATCGTCTTGTTGCAGCGGACGCAGATCAGGTGATGGTGGTGATAGGGCGCGGGCTGGTTGATTTCGTAGTGCTTATGGCCCTCGGCCAGCTCTAGCTCCCGCAGAATGCCCATGCGGGCCATCAGCTTAAGCGTGCGATAAATCGTCGAGAGGCTAATATGATGCCCCTCCTCGTTCAACAGGTTATACAAGTCCTCAGCGCTGAGATGATTGCCCTTGGGCAAGTTCTGAAAGATTGTCAGGATCGTCTCGCGCTGAGGGGTCAAGCGCCAGCCCCGCTCGTTAAGTTCAGCCTTTAGTGAGGTCGCAGTGTAGGCAGTCATAGGCACCTTTTCAATAAGGTTGCTTTATTGAGAAGAATACACAATAAATCGAGTATTTGCAAGAAAACCTGCTTATTGAGAATAATACCCACTTAGGCTTCAAAAATCTTTTAGATTTTCCATAACAGGAACGCCTTAAAACAGGAGAATAGGCGGGATTTTCGTCAAACCTGCTCAGAACCGAGATTCTTCCCCAGCCCAGCGCCAGTTATAGCGATTCCACTCATAAATACCCTGAATTTCGTATTCCATGCCGTTGTCAAATCGGACGCAGCAGCTTGCCTGTCGGGTTTCGGAAGCCTCTGACATGCCTGTGGGTTCTGGTTCACTGCTGGCAGATTGGCTGCTGGCAGATTCGCTATTGGCGGATTCTCGCGGGGCTGGTTCATTAACGGAGATGACGGTACAGGGAAACCACTCGCGGCTGCACGGGCCGTCATCTTGCACCCATTCCCAGAGGCTATTCGCCACTTCGATGCGATCGCCCACCTTCAGCCGCAACGCTGCCTCTGCATAGGCCGCCAGATGCACAGGACGCACCTGTTCTAACCAATTCAGCCCAAACTGATCGCGGACAAACTGCACCGGGCCAGAATCATTTCCCCGCAGCCAGTCATTAAGCAACTGCGCCTTCCACGATCGCCCGCTCGCTTGAGCTTCCTGCACATAGTCCAAAAACGCCCGCCGCTGATCTATCGTGAGCGCATCCAGCGGATTGTTCAGGCTATCCTCTGGCTTGTCCCTATCAGAGACAGCGGAGTAGGACGTAGACCACGCCTCTCCGTTTTCTAACTGTTGCGCTACAAGCTGCAACAACAGGCTCTGCTGTTCCAAACTCAGAGGATAGCCTTCGGCATCACAGGCATCGAAAGCGACCCTCAAAGCAGCTTCAATCTCGGCAGGGGTCATGCGCGGTTCACTCTGCTTCGCAACCGTTAACTCTGCAAGTTAACTTTGCATTATGCCACTACATCTGTGGAGTCATCTGCGAAGTCATCTAGAAAAATAGGCTGGCTAACCCCCTGTGCCCCCAGATTCAGGTACGCTGAGGGTAGCCATTTTTCCATGACTACTCCCCAGATTTCGACCTGGACTCTGCTACTGTCTACGCTACTCCTTGCAATGATGAACTGGTTTAACTTCCGCCTTCAGCGCGTTTTCGTCATTTTCCTGGCAGTCTGTATGGCGATCGCCCCCTGGTTCTACGCACCCACAGCCCTAGCGCTCGTACAGATTCGATTATTTGACCTGTCCTATCAAGTCTGCCCAGAAGAATTGGGCGAAGGCGCTGTCACCCCTGGCGGCACGAGTATGCCCGCGAGTTGCTACATCATTACGGGCAAAGCCGAAAATCCAACCAACAAGGACATCTACAACGCCGACATTTTTGGTCGTATTTACGATGCCAACGATAATCCGGTGATGCAAAACCGGACTCGACTGGGATCGATCGACGAAGTTCCGCCCGGTGTTAGCGATTTTGAACTCCGCATCAGCGTGTCCGAAAACCAGCCCACGCCGCTAAAGCTGGAGCAGTTCAAGGCAGCAGGATTTGCCGGGACTGTCCGCCGATAGCCGCTTGGGTCACCGTTTAGAAGGCTTAGAAGGCTTAGAAGGCAGCATAGGCGGCGCTTTCTAGAAAGCGTCCCAAAAATTGCAGGAGAAAAATTGCCAAGATCGGCGAAAAATCGAAGCCCCCCAGCGGCGGAATCACGCGACGAAAGATGTTGAGGTAGGGGTCGGTGATTTGGCTGAGGGCGGCGAAGGGCTGGCTATACCAGTTGACACTGGGAAACCAGGTAAGCAGGATGCGGATGATCAGGATTGTCGTGTAGATCGAGATGAAGGTGGAGAGGGACTGGGCAACCAGCATAGTAGAACCACTCATGGGCGTTTGGATGAATAATGGCGAACTAAACTCATTTAACACTCAGTTTAACCTACACGACCTGGAAGCCAGCGGGCGCTTAACGACTTCCAGGATTTCTACAGGATGAGGCTAGTTTGAATGAGGCTTTGAGGGGGCTTTTCAGAGATGGGCCTTTCAGAGAGGGGCTTTTCACAAGCTTTCCAAGGGGGCTAGTAAGGGCGATCGCCCCGCACCCGTTCCATCCCTTCGACCCGGTTGCCGCCGTTCACCCCGCCCAACTGCTGGCGCACGTCATCGATCGCGTCGTTGAGTTGGGCAATTTTGTCCTCTAGCCCCCGACGAGAGTCCTCGCTGTTTTGCTCAGACAGGGGCAAATGCCGGTCTCCCTTTTTGCTCTCTAGCGAGTCTTGCCGCGAGAGGCGGGGGGCAACCAGCACACCCAGCACGCCGCCCACTACGCCGCCCACAATTGCGCCGACCCAAAACCCGCCAAAGAAGTTATCTTGCTGACTCATACCCTTTCTCTCCGCGATCGCCACGAGCGGTTATTTCAGATACCCTTTAGTCTACCGTTAAGTCGATTCGTGGGCGTGTGATTGCTCAGTGGGTTTCTCAAGTCCCCGTCTCAAGTGCCCCGTCTCAAGTGCCCCGTCTCAAGTGCCCGTCCTCAAGTGCCAAACGTGCGATCGCCTGCATCGCCCAGCCCCGGCACAATGTAGCCCCGATCGTTCAGCCCTTCGTCAATGGCCGCCGTGAAAATTGACAGCGCCGGGAAGTCTGCCCCCAGCAGTTGCAGGGCTTGGGGAGCCGCCACCACCGCCACAATCCGAATCAGCGACGGGTCAACCCCCCGCTCCACCAGCAGCTTCAGCAGCGAATGACTGGAGCCACCCGTAGCCAGCATCGGGTCTGTCACCAGCACCCGCGTCCCCGGCGGCATCTGTTCTGGCAGCTTGTTCAGATAGCAACTGGCCTCCAGGGTTTCCTCATTTCGCACCAGCCCCACATGATAAATCGAGGCCAGCGGCAGCAGCGCCTGCGCCCCATCCAGCAGCGCCAGACCCGCCCGCAAAATCGGCACCACCACAATCGGCACCTCTGGGTCAATAAATGTAGCAGGGCAGGGAGCCAGAGGGGTTTGCACTTCGCTTTCAGTGGTGGGCAGCCAGTCGCGGGTGGCTTCGTAGGTTAGCCAGCGCCCCAACTCGGTCATAGCGCTACGAAACAGAACCGTAGGCGTAGATTCGTCGCGGGCAACCGAGAGCCAGTGCTTGATGAGCGGATGGGAGGGGACGTAAACGCGGAGGGTCAGGGACATGGGGGGTTGGGGGTTAGAGTGGTATCGATTTTGGATTTTGGATTGGCGATTTTGGATTGGCAATCCTGGCGATCTGAGGCTTGGTCTGGCTTTTAGTTTTGACTTTCAGGTATTTACGGAAGAGGGAGCTTACGGAAGATGGGGCGATCGCAGCGCCTTGGTGTAGGTTTGGCTCATCGGTCAGATGCAATGCTGGCAGCAGGGTACAGGCGCTTTACAGTTAAAAGAGCAGCTAAGAGATCAGCAGAAAGAGCGTGATCGATGGTTCAAAAAGCTCCGAAACAGAGTATTCCCGATCGGCTTGCTTGATTTCATCGGCCGAATCGAAAGGGATGCAAGTCTGCAATCTGGATTATCATATCAACGTTTTTTCACAGAAATTGCGCCACACAATTGCTTTAGACTGCTTTAGACGGCTGCTTGGGGGGTGAGGTGCATTCTCCGAGGGGAAGCAGCGGGTAAAGCGACAAGTAAAGCGACAAGTAAAGCGGCGAATAAAATTACTGGAAGCCTGTAGACGCTCGACGGGCAATTCAAAATCGCAAATCCAAAATCGAGAATCGACATAGGAGGTGGCTATGCCCAAAAAGCAAAAGTTTCCCCATTTAGTAGGGTCTAAGTGGACTTCGCTGCAAACCACCTGGGGTTGGCGACATTTTCAGGTGGTCAACCGCAAGAATGAAGGCGAGTGGATATTCGCTGAAATGGTGGCATCATGTGATCCCAGCGTGCGGTTTTGGATTAACGCAAAACAGCTTAAGGAGCGATCGCTCTGGCAGGCAGGCTGGCGATCGCTCCAAGAACAGTCCATTGAGTAAACCCAAAAATGAGTGAACCCAAAAATGAACCCCAAAAACCTAGCGGGTCGGCGGACGGCGACGCTGTAGAAATTCGGGAATATCCAGCCCCGGTCGCAGGCGCGGATCGGCGGAAGGCGCGGTGGGCATCGTGCCGATGGGTGGAGCAGTGACCGTGCGCTTGAGCGGAGCCACCCGGCTAGACTGCAATGCCGCCACTTCCCCTGGCGCAAAGCCCGTCGCGATAACCGTAATCTGAACTTCTCCCTGGAGGCGATCGTCAATCACCGCGCCAAAGATGATGTTGGCATTGGGATCAACCGCTTCATAGATGATTTCGGCCGCCGCATTCACCTCATGCAGCGTCAGGTCAGAGCCGCCGCGAATATTGAACACCACGCCCCGTGCGCCATCAATAGAAGACTCCAGCAGCGGCGACGAAATGGCGGCAGTGGCCGCTTCCCGTGCCCGCGACTTGCCCGTGCCAATGCCGATGCCCATCAGGGCGGACCCTGCATCGGCCATCACTGCCCGCACGTCTGCAAAGTCCACATTCACTAAACCGGGAATGGTGATGATGTCGGAAATGCCCTGAACGCCTTGGCGCAGGATGTCGTCTGCTACACGAAAGGCATCTTGTACAGGCGTTTCGGCCGAGATGACGGTTAAAAGCTTGTCGTTGGGGATGACGATGAGCGTGTCTACCCGGCTTTGCAGCGCCCCGATGCCCTCTTCTGCCTGGGAGGTGCGGCGCTTGCCCTCAAAGGTAAAGGGGCGAGTCACTACGCCGACCGTCAGAGCGCCGACTTCCTTCGCGACTTCTGCCACGATGGGAGCCGCACCCGTGCCCGTGCCGCCGCCCATGCCTGCGGTGATAAATACGAGGTCAGCGCCTTCCAGCGCGGTGGCGATTTCATCCCGCGATTCTTCGGCAGCCTTTTCGCCCACTGGCGGGTGCCCGCCTGCCCCCAGCCCACGGGTCAGCTTCTTGCCAACCTGGAGGCGGTTCGGCGTGGCGGCATTGGTCAACGCCTGAGCATCCGTGTTGACCGACCAAAACTCGACTCCAGAGACTTGGCTGGCAATCATGCGGTTAATCGCGTTGCAGCCGCCTCCCCCTACGCCAATGACCTTAATCCGGGCCAGGCTGCTCGGCACGATGTCGCTATATCCAGAGTCGTCTGAGAGGGACGGTTTCGTGTCGTGGCTCTGGTTTAGATGAAGCCCAGAGTTCGCGCCTGCATTGGCAAAAGGGTTCGCATTATTCATTGGTCAAAAAAGTGGCTTAATTCGTTAACCAGGCAGGAAAGCCCAGGCATTATATTTACATCAATACTACACGCGCAGTCCGCATCCACATCCCCAAATTCCACTTTGATGGCAATTCTCTAACGTTCGCTAACGCAAAGAGGCTACGGAGAAGCGGAAATGCCTGATGCAGCCTCAGGCTCGGCGGATTTGGACATTTAGTTTGAACGGTTCACTGGAACGGTCAATTGGAACGGTTCACTGGAACGGTCGATTTGAACTATCAACTTGGACACGATCCAAGTGACCGGGACTGGGAGTGGGTCTATGAGCAGTGGCTCTGGTCATTCGAGAGCGATCGCAGAACACCCAGATTATTCATGGTGGAAACCCAAACCAGTCGAACGCTCAAACCCAGTGGAAATCAGAGCCAATCGCTATCGGCGTTCTATTAGCGTGATCCATTAGCGTGATCCAAGAGATTTCTAGACGATTTCTCAGGGAGGAATGTGAGGTCTAATTCTAACTAAATATAGTGCAACTTGATTGGAAAACAAACGAAAGTTCTTGGGTGACAGCGTTGTGCCGATTTGAACCGACGGGGGCGGGGCGCTGGCTCTACCAAGCGGCGGGTGGGGCGATCGCCGGATCGGAAATCGCATCAGGACTGGTCGGATCGGTCAAGCGTCCTGTCTCAGCGTTTGCCCCGTCCCCAGTCTCTTGATCCCAGCCAGCCTCCTCGTCGGGATTGGATGATGACGTGCCGGGGAGGCGCATGTCTCGCGTTTGGATGAGGGGCTTGTCGGGATTTTGCAGATCAATATAGACGACCTGGCTGAGATCGAGCTTGGTGGGCAGTTGTCGAAGCTGGTCGAGGGCGCGGAGTTGGGCCGGAAAGCGAGAACTGTAGCCGCCCAGGTGAACCGATCCCAGTTCGGTGGTGAGGATGAGGTTGGAGGGGTTGCTCCAGTTGATTTCCTGAATGGCGATCGCCCCTGGGGTCTGCTGCTGGTGCTGGCTCAAATCTCGATAGAAGCTGGCCCATTCCGGCTGCTGTTCAGCGCGAAAGCCGATGACCCGCAACGTAGGCAGCGTTAGCCCCGCCTCTAGCGCGGTGTATTCATCCATCGGCACGAGGAAACCAGTGGCATCCAGCAGCCCAGTGGTGGGCGGAGGGCTGGGGGTGTTCGCGGTGGAATCATTGGGGATCGCAGTCTCGTTTCCGGCGATAGGGTGTGCCAGAACGGCGATCGCCACGGGATCGCGCTCCTGCACGGCAAGCGTCAGGCTGGGCGGAAACAGGTGGCGCGTCACCGATGCCTGAGCAATAATGCCCTGGGACTCTAGCTGGCGGGCGATCGCCTCGGAGCTAAGCTGCCACAGCGCTTTGGGATAGTCAATCTCCAGCATCGACTTCACCGTATCGTCCGACAGCAGCCGATTCCCTTCCACCTCTACCTGCTGGGGCGACGCGATAACCCAGGCAGGATGCCTCAGCAGCCACACCGCACCGCCCGCCATGCCCATTACCATCGACAGCCGCCAGATTCCCTGCAACGCCCGCCAGCGCCGCTGTTGCCGCAGCCGCTTGCGCCGATTGGCTAGCTCTGTCCGTGAGACTGAAACAATATCCGCCATGAATCTTAGTCGTGAACCCCTGCCACTTAATTCACTTATTAATTCACTGAATTTGAGGCTTGCCGATGAAGACAGATTCCAGGCAAAGCCCCGCTGCTTGGGCGCATCCCAGCTATGCAAGTTTGCCCTCATCCCCCAACCCCTTCTCCCAAAACGAGAGAAGGGGAGCCGGATTGGAAGTCCCTCTCCCGCT